>NZ_JBHVST010000046.1:0-18840 GCF_042885015.1 Streptomyces sp. NPDC058086
GGCGCTGCGCGCATCTTCAGCCCGTCCGGCGTTTGAGGACGAGGCCGTTCAGGCCGATCGGGGGTTTGGGGGCGGAGCCCCCAAGTAGGGATGGGACGGGTAGGGGCGGCGGGGGCGAGACAGCCCCCTGCCGTACCCGGCCCTCATCGACCAGCCACCACCACCGCCCGGTCCAACGCCTGGAGGAACCCATTGACCGTGATCCGGTCACGTACGGCCAGGCGGAGCCAGTCGTCCCCCAGCCCCGGAAACGTGTCCCCACGCCGCACCGCGAACCCGAGCCCCCGCAACTGACGCCGCACCACCGTCGCCCGAGGCAGCCGAATCAGCACGAACGGCCCCTCGGCGGGTTCGACGACCCGCAACCCGTCGGGCTCGAACTCCCTGAGCCCCGCGACGAGATGGGCCCGGTCGGAGCCGACCCGCCGGGCCGCGTGGGCGGCCTCCGCGAGCGCCCGGGGCGACACGCACACCTCGGCCGCCGCGAGGGCGGGCGTGGAGACGGGCCAGAGCGGCTGCGCACGGGACAGCTCACGGATCGTGCCGGGCGCGGCCAGGACGTACCCGATCCGCAACCCCGCCAGCCCCCACGTCTTCGTGAGACTGCGCAGCACGACAAGCCCGGGGATGTCCGTCCGTCCGGCCAGCGCCTCCCGCTCACCCGGCACCGCGTCCATGAACGCCTCGTCGACCACCAACGTCCGCCCGGGCCGGGCGAGCGCGGCGATCGCGGCCGCCGGGTGCAGCACGGACGTCGGATTGGTCGGGTTGCCGATCACGACGAGGTCCGCGTCCTCGGGTACGGCCGCGGGGTCCAGCCGAAAGCCGTCCGACTCACGCAACAGCACCCGGTCGACCGTGTGGCCGGCATCCCGCAGCGCCGCCTCCGGTTCGGTGAACTGCGGGTGGATCACCACCGGCTGACGGACCTTCAGCGCGCGGGCCAGCAGCACGAACGCCTCCGCCGCCCCCGCCGTCAGCAGCACCCGCTCCACGGGCACCCCGTGCCGCGCCGCCACCGCGGCCCGCGCGGCCCGCCCGTCCGGGTAGGCCGCGAGCCCGTCCAGTGACGCGGCGACGTGCTCGCGCAACCACGCCGGAGGTGTGTCCGCACGGACGTTCACGGCGAGATCGGTGAGTGCGGAGCCGTCGTCCCGCACCTCGGCGTCCCCGTGGTGCCGCAGATCGTGCGCGTCGCCCCCGTGCACGCCCTCAGTGCGCATGCGCGTGCCCGCCGTGGTGGTGCCCGTGGTGGTGTCCGTCGTGGTGGTGCCCGTCGTCGTCCGGGTGGAAGTGCGGCTGCTGGGGGAGGCCCACCTTGTCCTCGAAGCCGGGCAGCGCGATGCGGTAGACACAGGAGTCGCAGTTCATCCGCAGGTCTCCCTTGACGGCCTCCCGGTACCGCTCCATGACCAGGTCGAGCAGCTCCGGCTCGGGTCCGATGACCTCGGCCGACCGCACCTCGACGTCCGGGTGCGCGGCCGCCCAGCCCTCGGTCTGCTGCCGCACCCGGTCGGGGAGGATGCCGGTGAACAGGAAGTACGGCAGCACCACGACCCTCCGCGCGCCCAGCTTCACACAGCGGTCCAGACCCGACGGGACGTCCGGCGCCGCCAGCGACACGAACGCCGTCTCGACGCCCGCGTACCCACGCCCCTCCCACAGCAGCCGCGCCGCCTTGTGCACCTCGGCGTTGGCGTCCGGGTCGGTGGAGCCGCGCCCGACGAGCAGCACGGTGACGTCGGACCGGTCCTCCGGCGTACGGGCCGCGGAGCCGAGCGCCTCGTCCAGCCGCCGTTCGAGCACCGCCAGCAGCGACGGGTGCGGGCCCAGCGGGCGCCCGTACGTGTACGAGATCCCGGGGTGCCGCTCCTTCTCGCGGGCCAGCGCCGCCGGGATGTCCCCCTTGGCGTGCCCGGCGGACACCAGCATCAGCGGCACGGCGGCGAACCGGCGTACCCCCTGCTCGACCAGTTCGGTCACGGCGTCACCCAGCGGCGGCGGCGACAGTTCGATGAACCCTCCGGCGACGGGCAGTTCGGGGTGACGGCGCCCCAACTGCCGTACGAAGTCGCGGAAGGCCTCGGCTCCGGCCTCGTCCCGGGTGCCGTGTCCGGCGATGAGCAGGGCGGGGGGCGGGGTGGTCACGAAAGCTCCTTGGTTGCGGGGTGGTACAGCAGGGCGTTGAGCGCGGCGGCGGCGACCGCCGAGCCGCCCTTCTCGGACACGTTGCTGACGGCGGGCAGTCCGCTCTCGCGCAGCGCGGCCTTGGACTCGGCAGCGCCGACGAAGCCGACGGGCAGCCCGATGACGAGCGCCGGGTCGGCGTCGAGGGTCAGCAGCTCCTCCAGCGCGGTCGGCGCACAGCCGATCACCCAGAGCGCGCCGGGCCCGACGTCCTCGTACGCGAGCCGGATCGCGTGGGCCGAACGGGTCAGCCCCGGGCCGGACTTGGCGTCTTTGAGGCGGCAGACGGTGTCGCGGCGCGTGATGCCCGCCGCGACCATCTCCACGTCCACCACGACCGGCGCCCCGGCGTGCAGCGCCGCGTGCGCCTTCGCGAGGGCGCCCTCGTCGGTGACGAGGTCGTCCGCGTAGTCGAGGTCGGCCGCGGAGTGGATGACCCGCTCCACGACCGCCCGCGTCAGCGGCGGGAAGCGCGAGGTGTCCAGGCGGGCACGCAGCCGCCGGAAGGACTCCTGCTCGATGGGGTGCACGACCCGGTTCTCCGGGAACACCTGGCTCACTCGGCTCACTTGGGATCCTCCTGCCAGCGGTAGCCGCGCGGTGTCACCATGCGCCCGGCGATCTCACGCGTCGCCGTGTTGCCCACGGTCACGACGGTCATCATGTCGACGATCGCCGGATCCAGGGACCCCAGCGACGTCACCCGGCTCGACTCGTCCGGCCGGGAGGCGTTGCGGACGACCCCGACCGGCGTCGTCGGTTCCCGGTGCTCGGAGAGGATCGCGAGCGCCTTCGGGAGCTGCCAGTCGCGGCCCCGGCTGCGCGGGTTGTAGAACGTCACCACGATGTCCGCCTCGGCCGCCGCCCGCACCCGGCGCTCGATGACCTCCCACGGTGTGTGCAGGTCGGAGAGGCTGATCGACACGTGGTCGTGGCCCAGCGGCGCGCCCAGGATCGCTCCGGCCGCGAGCGCGGCGGTCACGCCCGGCACCCCGACCACGTCGATGTCGTCGGACGCCTCGGCCAGCGCCGGTGACGCCATCGCGTACACGCCCGCGTCGCCGCTGCCGATCAGTGCGACGGCCTGCCCGCGCCGCGCCTCGGCCACCGCCGTGCGCGCCCGCTCCTCCTCGGCGCCGAGCCCGGACTCCAGGATCCGGGTGCCGGGGCGCAGCAGATCGCGGATCTGGTCGACGTACTGGTCGAGCCCGACGAGCACGGACGCCCGCCGCAGCTCCTCCTTCGCCCGCGGGGTGAGCAGGTCACGGGCGCCGGGTCCGAGCCCGACCACCGCGAGCCGCCCGCGTGCCACGCGGCGCACGACGGCACAGGTGGCCATCGCGGGCTGTCCGTCCGCCCGCGTCGACTTCCGCTTGGGTACGAGGAGTTCACCACCGCGTACGAGGGCGGCGGCCTCCGCCACGGACGGGGTACCGACGGCGGTGAGCGGAGCGTCCGAGGGGTTCGGCACGTCCACCGTCGCCAACTCCTCGGCGGTGTACGTCACCACGGGCACCCCGAGTCGTTCGGCGGCCTCGACGATGCCGGGCTCCTCGGCCTTGGCGTCGACGGTGGCCAGCTCCGCGACGGACTTCGGGGACAGCCCGGCGTCACGGAGTACGTCCTCGACGAGACCGAGGACCTCCGCCACCGGGGCGCCCTTGGACGCGCCGACCCCCACCACCAGGGAGGGCGGCCGCAGCAGCACTTCGCGCTCGCCGGGCGCCACGGCCCGGTCGGTGACACGAATGCCGTACACGCCCTCCGGCGCGACCGGCAGGGGCGGCAGCGGCCACGCCAACTCGGCCCGCAGGGCGACGGGTTCGCCGTCCAGCAGCGCCCGGGTGACCGCGGCGACCTCCCCCTCCACGGGGAAGCCGAGCGTGTCGAGTCCCGGCACTGCGACCGCGTCCGTCGCCGTCGTCACCACCGGCTCGGCCCCGAGCAACTCGCCCACCTCGCGGGCGAGTTCATTGGCGCCGCCGCCGTGACCGCCGACGAGCGACACGGCGAACCGCCCGCCCTCGTCCACGCACACGACCCCCGGGTCGGACGTCTTGTCGCCCAGCAGCGGTGCGATCAGCCGCACCACCGCGCCCGTGGCGAGGAAGCACACCAACTGGTCGCACTCCGCGAAGGCCCGCCTGACGGCGTCCCCGACGGACCCGTCGTACACCCGCGTACGGGTGGGCCAGGCCGCGGCCAGCCGGTCACAGGCCGCCGCGCCCGCCGCCGTGGCGGAAATCAGGCCGATCACTGGAGGACTCCTTCGGTACGCGCCGGAGGCCGGACGCCCCACAGCAGAAAAACGGGGTTGGTGGCCGCGAGCCGGGTGACGTTCCCGGGCAGCGGCGCGAGCCGGGAGGACTGCAGCAGTACGCCGTCGCAGTCGAACCCGGCGGCGGTGAGCGCCTCCCGGGCCGCCGGCACCCGGTCGAGCGCGGCCATGGCGACGACGACGGCCCGCCGGGCCCGCCGTGCGCAGACGGTCACGATGGCGGGCAGCTCGCGCCCCCCGCCGCCGATGAACACGGCGTCCGGATCGTCCAGGTCGGACAGCACAGTCGGCGCGGCCCCGTGCACCACCCGGACGTCGACGCCGTGCGCCTCGGCGTTGGCGAGGATGCGGTCGCAGCCGTCCCGTGTCTTCTCGATCGCGGTGACGGCGGCCCCGAACCGCGCGCACTCGACGGCGACGGACCCGGAGCCCGCGCCGACGTCCCAGACCAGCTCGCCGAGGCGCGGCCCGAGCCGGGCCAGCGCCAGCGCCCGCACCTCGAACTTGCTGATCATCGAGTCGCGGTGGGCGAACTCGCGCTCGTCCAGGGCCCACCGGTCGGGTCCGGCCGGGGGACCGGCGACCGTCCGCACGGGGGCGAGGGCCCGCGACTCGTCGAGGCACAGGACGACACTCACCGCCGTACCCCAGTCGCGGGCCGCGGCCTGAGCCGGGGTGACCCGCTCGACACGCTCGTGTGCGGGGTCCCCGAGGGCGCTCGCCACGACGAGGACGCGCCCGGCGGAGCGGTGGGCGAGGGCGGCGCCCAGCTCGGCGGGCCCGGAGCCGGGTCCGGTCAGCACCGCCACCTTCGGGTGGGAGCGGCAGACCTGGACGGCCGTGCGCAGCGCGCGCCCGTGGGCGCTCACCACCACCGCGTCGTCCCAGGGCAGCCCGAGCCGCGCGAAGGCGGTCGCGACGGACGAGACACCGGGGCGCACGTCCAGCCGCTCGGCCCCGAACCGCTCGGCCAGCGCCCGCACGATCCCGAAGAACCCGGGGTCACCGGAGGCGAGCACGACGACGCGCCGCTCCTTTTCCAGGCATCCCTCGATCGCGTCGAGGGCGGGCGCGAGCGGCCCCAGGACGATCCGCTCCACCGCGTCGGGCAGCCGCGCCGACGCAAGGTGCCGTCGGGCGCCCACGACGAGCCCGGCATCGGCCAGCGCGTCCGAGGCGTCCGTGGACAGCGGTGCCCCCGTCCCCGTACCGAAGACGGTGATCACGACGGGCTGCCCTTGCGGGCCGCGCGCAGCTCCGCGCGCGCCTGCGGATCGGCCCTGCGGAAGCCGTGGAAGTGACCGGGGTGGTAGAGGTGCGAGCGGGTGCCGGTCGCGTCGAGGGCGGGGCCGACCAGGAAGAGGGTGTGCTTCCAGAGCTTGTGCTCCTTGACGGTCTCCTCCAGCGTCTCGATCGTGCACTTCACGATCAGTTCCTCCGGCCAGGTCGCCTGGTAGGCGACCACGACCGGCGTGGACGTCGGATAGCCGCCCTCCAGCAGTTCCCGTACGAGCTGTCCGCTGCGGGCGGCCGACAGGAACAGCGCCATGGTCGTGCCGTGCCGTGCGAACTCCCGCACCTCCTCGCCGGGCGGCATGGGCGTCTTGCCGCCGCCGAGCCGGGTGAGGATCACGGACTGCGCTACCTCGGGGATCGTCAGCTCGCGCTGGGCGAGCGCGGCCACGGCGGAGAAGGAGGAGACGCCGGGAATGATCTCGGTCTCGACGCCGAGGTCCGCACACCGGTCCAGCTGCTCCTGCGTACCGCCCCACAGGGCCGGGTCGCCGGAGTGGATGCGGGCCACCTTCAGCCCCTCCGCCGCCGCCCGCTCGTACACGGCCACGACGTCCTCCAGGGACATCGTCGCCGAGTCCAGGATCTCCGCTCCCTCGCGCGCGTGCTCGAGGACCTCGGCCTGCACCAGGCTGGCCGCCCAGATCACGACGTCGGCCTCGGCGATGGCGCGCGCGGCGCGGAACGTCAGCAGGTCGGCGGCGCCGGGCCCTGCCCCGACGATGGTCACCTTGCCGGTGGGGGCATCGGCCATGGGAATCGGTCCTCTCCTACGGATGTATCGGGTGCTGCGAGAAGTCAGTGGGCGCGTCGGTGGGCGCGCGGTTGTCGCCGGATGTGCGCGAACGGGGTGCGATCGGATACGAAGGGCTCATGGCGGTCTTCGTCGCGCTCGGCGCGTTCCTGATGACGCTGGCCGGCGGCTGGACGGCACAGCGGGTCACCGACCGCCGCCACCTGGTGCTGGGCCTGGCGGGCGGGCTGATGCTCGGCGTGGTGGGTCTGGATCTGCTTCCGGAGGCGCTGAAGGCGGCGGGCGAGGAGGTGTTCGGCGTACCGGCGGCCCTGCTGCTGTTCGTCGCCGGGTTCCTGTTGGCCCATCTGGTGGAACGTCTGCTGGCCGCCCGGCAGGTCGCGCACGGCGGCGAGGAGCACGACGGACGCGCGCCCGAGGTGGGCCTGACGGCCGCCGCGGCGATGGTCGGGCACAGCACCATGGACGGCGTCGCGATCGGCGCCGCCTTCCAGGTCGGCGGCGGCATGGGCCTGGCGGTCGCGCTCGCGGTGATCGCCCACGACTTCGCGGACGGCTTCAACACGTACACGATCACGAGCCTGTACGGGAACGCGCGCCGCAAGGCGATCACGATGCTGTTCGCGGACGCGGTGGCCCCGGTGGTCGGCGCCGCCTCGACCCTGTTCTTCACCATCCCGGAGCAAGCGCTCGGCGGCTATCTCGGCCTCTTCGGCGGCGTACTGCTGTACCTGGCCGCCGCCGAGATCCTTCCCGAGGCGCACCACGAGCACCCGGCCCGCTCGACCCTGCTGTGCACGATCGCGGGAGCGGGGTTCATCTGGCTGGTGGTGGGGCTCGCCGGGAGCGGGTGACTTTCCGGGGCTCACAGTTTCCCGCCGCGTTTGCCGTCCCGCCGGGCGGGTGCGATGAGGGTGGAGAGGTACGGCAGCGGCTCGCCGTCGAGGTCGGCGGCGGGCCGGATGGACTCGCCCTCCAGTCCGAGCGCGGACCCCCACACGGCGTCGTCGAGCCGCCCCGTCACCCGCAGCGCCTCAGCGACCTCGTGCGCCTGCCGCCCGAACTTGTACGCGACGACGGTCCCGGGCCCGTTGAGGGCGTCCTTGAGCACGGCGGCCCCGGCGGTCACCGGCACGAGGGTGAGCGGCTCCGTCCCTTCCGTGAGCACGGCCCCGGAGCGTGCCGCCAGATCCTGCATGGCGGTGATACCGGGCACGGTCTCGACGACCGTGCCGGGCACCAGTTCCTCGATGGTCTGCGCGAGATAGGTGAAGGTCGAGTACACGTTCGGATCGCCGATGGTCGCGAAGGCGACGGACGCGTGCCGCCGGAGCAACTCCGCGACCCGCGCGCCGGCCGCGTCCCAGGCGGCCTCGCGCCGCCCCCGGTCGGTCCGCTCGTTGAGCGCGAACACGACGCGGACGACCTTCTCCTCGGGCACGTAGTGCAGGACCGTGGCCTCCGCGCGCCCCCGCTCTCCTCCGTCCATTCCATCAGGCGCGGCCATCACCGGCACGACCACGACCTCGGCGGCGCGCAGCGCGTTGACGCCCTTGACGGTCACCAGCTCCGGGTCACCGGGGCCGACCCCGATTCCGATCAGCTTGCTGCTCATGACGTCCGGCACCTCTCCACGAACCGACGGGCGACACCGGGCTGTGACGCCCAGTGCGTGTGCACATAACTCGCGTGCACACCTTGTTGTACGAAACCTTCGACGCGCCGCTGAGGGGCGCGCACCCCCCAGGCGGGAGCCGCCCCGGCGCCCGGCTCGACGAGGGTCCGATGGAACTCGTGCCCCCGCATCCGCGTCCCGGCGACGGCGAGCACGCTGTCACTCACGGCCACGGCGTCCCGATAGCCCAGGGTGAGCCGCTCACTCATCCCGGCCGAGACGTCGAGCACCCCGCACATGGGCTGCCCGTCGAGCTCGCGAGAGAGATACAGCAGCCCGGCACACTCGGCGGCGACGGGCGCTCCGCCGAACGCCAGCTCGGCCACGGCCTTGCGCAACGGCTCGTTGGCGGACAGCTCGGGCGCGTACACCTCGGGAAACCCGCCACCGATGACCAACCCGCCGGTACCGTCCGGCAGTTGTTCGTCCCGCAGAGGGTCGAAGGTGACGACTTCGGCTCCCGCGGCGGTCAGCAGCTCGGCATGCTCGGCGTAGGAGAAGGTGAAGGCGGCCCCTCCGGCGACGGCGATTCGGGGCGCCGCACGCAGCCCGGTCCCGCGATCTTTCAGCCCGTCCGGCGTTTGAGGACGAGGCCGTTCAGGCCGATGGCGGGGGTCTGGGGGCGCCCCGGGGGGGGGGGGGGGGGGGGGGGGGGGGGGGGGGCCCCCCCCCCCCCGGGTTGATGGGGGTCCCCCCTGCTCGAGCGAAGCCGAGAGCTTGGGGGAGGGAAGGGGCGGCGGGGGCGAAGAAACGACAGCCGCAGCCGCATCCCAGGCCGCACCCGACAGCGCGGGCGCGCTCCGCGCCAACGCGAGCAGCCCGTCGAGATCGCACCCCTCCCGCACCTGCGAGGCCATGGCGGCAACGGACTCGACCGCTGCCGCGTGCCGCTCGGCAACGGGCACCAGTCCAAGATGCCGCGACGGCGTCCCCACCTGCGCGGCGCGCCGCAGCACCCCGAGCACCGGCACCCCGGATTCGTCCAGAGCCTCCCGCAGCATCTCTTCATGCCGCGACGACCCCACCTTGTTGAGAATCACCCCGGAAACCCGCACCTCGGGATCCCAGGAAGCGAACCCGTGCACCAGCGCGGCCACGGACCGGGACTGCGACGACGCGTCGACGACCAGCACCACCGGTGCCCGCAGCAACTTCGCCACCTGCGCCGTGGACGCGAGCTCACCCTCCCCGGCGGCCCCGTCGTACAGCCCCATCACTCCTTCGACGATCGCGAGATCGCACCCGCGCGCGCCGTGCGCGAACAACGGCGCGATCAGCTCCGTACCGCACAGATACGCGTCGAGATTCCGCCCCACGCGCCCGGTGGCGAGCGCGTGGTACCCGGGGTCGATGTAGTCGGGCCCCACCTTGTGCGGGGACACGGCGAGCCCCCGTGAGGCGAAGGCCGCCATCAGCCCCGTGGCAACGGTGGTCTTGCCGCTCCCGGACGAGGGCGCGGCGATGACCAGCCGAGGGACGGACATCACCACTCGATACCCCTCTGGCCCTTCTGGCCGGCGTCCATCGGATGCTTGACCTTGGACATGTCCGTCACGAGATCCGCGAACTCGACGAGCTTCTCGGGAGCGTTGCGCCCGGTGATCACGACATGCTGGGTCCCGGGCCGGTCCCGCAGCACGGCGACGACCTCGTCGACGTCCACCCATCCCCAGTGCATGGGGTAGGCGAACTCGTCCAGCACATACAGCTTGTACGTCTCGGCGGCGAGGTCCCGCTTGACCTGCTCCCAGCCCTCGCGGGCCTTCTCCTCGTTGTCCATCTGGGAGTCGCGCTGCACCCACGACCAGCCTTCGCCCATCTTGTGCCAGTCGACGGACCCGCCCTCGCCACAGGCGCCGAGCACGCGCAGCGCGTTCTCCTCCCCGACCTTCCACTTCGCCGACTTGACGAACTGGAACACCCCGATGGGCCACCCCTGGTTCCAGGCGCGCAGCGCCAGCCCGAAGGCGGCGGTGGACTTGCCCTTCCCGATCCCCGTGTGCACCACGACCAGCGGCCGGTTGCGGCGCTGACGCGTCGTCAGTCCGTCCTCCGGTACGACGCTCGGCTGCCCCTGCGGCATTACGCGGCCCTCCTCGAAGTTCCCTGCACATCGCGCACGAGCCCGGCGATCGCGTCGGCCCGCAACTCGTCCAGCGTCACCGCCGTGCCGCCCAGTTCACCCGCGAGCCGCCCCGCGAGTCCGAGCCGCACGGGCCCCGCCTCGCAGTCGACGACCACGGAGGCGACCTGGTCGGCCGCGAACAGCCGCGCCGCACGTTCGGCGAGCGCGACGGGCTCAAGGCCACCGGTGGCTCGACCATCCGTCACCACGACGACCAACGGCCGTCGCGCCGCATCCCGCAGCCGCTCGACCCGCAGCACGTCGTGCGCGCGCAGCAGCCCGGCCGCCAGCGGCGTCCGCCCACCCGTGGGCAGCGACTCGAGGCGGGCGGCGGCCGCGTCCACGGACGAGGTGGGCGGCAACGCCACGTCGGCCGAGGACCCCCGGAAGGTCACGAGCCCCACCTTGTCCCGCCGCTGGTACGCGTCGAGCAGCAGCGACAGCACCGCGCCCTTGACGGCACTCATCCGCTGCCGCGCCGCCATCGACCCGGAGGCGTCCACCACGAACAGCACGAGGTTGCCCTCACGCCCCTCCCGGGTGGCCTGGCGCAGATCGTCCCGCCGTACGACGAGACCGCGCCCCGACCGCCCCCGCGCCCGCTGATGGGGCGCCGCCGCCCGCACGGTCGCCGCCAGGTGCAGCTTGGTGAGCGTCCCTCGGGGCCGCCGCGACCCGGTGGTCCGCCCGTGCTCGGTCCGCGCCCGCGAACGCCGCCCGGCCGCGCCCTCGCCGAGCCCCGGCACGCTCAGCACCTTCGTGCGAAAGGGTTCGGCGGCTCGTACGGGGGACTGCTCGCCGGCGCCCTGCGCGGCCGGCGCCTGCCCGTCGTCCGAGGGCTCGCCCTGCGCCGGGACGTCACCGGCGGGAGAGTCGCCGTCCGGCCCGTCCTGAGGTGGCTGCCCACCCCCACCGGGCCCGTCCGGATCCGGGTCCCCGTCCGGATCGTCGTCGGAAGAACCCTCCTCGGAAGAACCCTCGTCCGATCCCCCGAACTCCTCCAGCGTCTCGTCGAGCTTGTCCTCGTCGAGCCCCGGCGCGTCGAAGGGGTTGCGCCGCCGCCGGTGCGGCAGCGCGAGCAGCGCGGCCTGACGTACGTCCTCCGCCAGCACTTCGGTCCGTCCCGCCCACGCGGCGAGCGCGGTCGCGGTCCGTGCCATGACGATGTCGGCCCGCATGCCGTCCACCTCGAAGGCCGCGCAGGTCGCCGCGATCTGCCGCAGCGCCGGGTCCCCGAGCCGCACGGACGGCAGCAGCTCCCGCGCCGCCACGATCCGGGCCCGTACGGCGGACTCCTCGTCGGCCCAGCGCGCCGCGAAGCCCGTCGGATCGTCGTCGTAGGCGAGCCTGCGCCGCACGACCTCGACCCGCTGGTCGGGCTCCCGCGAGGCGGCCACCTCGACGGTCAGCCCGAACCGGTCGAGCAACTGCGGCCGCAGCTCGCCCTCTTCGGGGTTCATGGTCCCCACGAGCAGGAAGCGTGCCGCATGCCGTACGGAGACGCCCTCGCGCTCGACGTACGAGGCGCCCATGGCGGCGGCGTCCAGCAGCAGGTCGACCAGGTGGTCGTGGAGGAGGTTGACCTCGTCGACGTACAGGATCCCGCGGTGCGCGTCGGCCAGCAGCCCCGGCTCGAAGGCCTTCACGCCCTCCGCGAGCGCCCGCTCGATGTCGAGCGCGCCCACGAGCCGGTCCTCGGAGGCGCCGACGGGCAGCTCGACCATGCGGGCCGGCCGGGTCTCGAACGCGCCCGGCTCGTGCGGGCCGTCGGGACACGCCGGGTCGGGCCCGGCCGGGTCGCACGAGAACCGGCACCCGGCGACGACGTCCACCCCCGGCATGAGCGCCGAGAGGGCGCGTACGGCCGTGGACTTGGCCGTGCCCTTCTCACCGCGGACGAGCACACCGCCCACGGCGGGCGACACGGCGTTCAGCAGCAGCGCGAGCCGCAGGTCGTCCTGGCCGACCACGGCCGTGAACGGGAACGGGGTACTCACTGGTCGTCGCCCTCCAAGTCGCCTTCGAGCTCCAGATAGGTGGCGCGCAGCCGCTCCAGCGTGTCCGCGTCCGGCTCGGCCCACAGCCCCCGGTCGGCGGCCTCGAGCAGCCGTTCCGTGATGCCCCGCAGCGCCCACGGGTTGGACTTCTTCATGAAGTCCCGGTTCTCCGCGTCGAAGACGTACTCCGCGCTGAGCTTCTCGTACATCCAGTCGTCCACGACCCCGGCCGTGGCGTCGTACCCGAAGAGGTAGTCGACGGTCGCCGCCATCTCGAAGGCGCCCTTGTAGCCGTGCCGTCGCATCGCGGCCATCCAGCGCGGGTTGACGACCCGGGCGCGGAAGACGCGGTGGGTCTCCTCGCCCAGCGTGCGGGTCTTCACCTGGTCGGGTACGGCCGAGTCGCCGACGTACGCCTCCGGGCTCGCGCCCGTCAGGTGCCGGACCATCGCGACCATGCCGCCGTGGTACTGGAAGTAGTCGTCGGCGTCGACGAGGTCGTGCTCACGGGTGTCGACGTTCTTCGCGGCGACGGCGATCCGCCGGAACGCGATCTCCATGTCCCCGCGCGCCGCCCGCCCGTCGAGCCCGCGCCCGTAGGCGTAGCCGCCCCACACCGCGTACACCTCGGCGAGGTCGGCGTCGGAGCGCCAGTTGCGGGCGTCGATCAGGGGGAGGAGACCGGCGCCGTACGCGCCCGGCTTGGAGCCGAAGATGCGGGAGGTGGCGCGGCGCCGGTCGCCGTGCTCGGCGGTGTCCTCGTCGGCGTGCGCGCGGACGTAGTTGCGGTCGGCGGGCTCGTCGAGCTCGGCCACCGCGCGCACCGCGTCGTCGATCAGGCCCACGACGTGCGGGAACGCGTCCCGGAAGAAGCCGGAGATGCGGACCGTGACGTCGATGCGCGGCCGGCCCAGCTCCTCCAGGGCCACCACGTCGAAACCGGTCACGCGGCGCGAGGCGTCGTCCCAGACCGGGCGGCAGCCGAGCAGCGCGAGGATCTCGGCGATGTCGTCGCCCTGGGTGCGCATCGCGGACGTGCCCCAGACCGTCAGACCGACGGACTTCGGGTACTCGCCCGTGTCCTGCAGATACCGCTGCACCAGGGAGTCGGCGAGCGACTGCCCGACCTCCCAGCTCAGCCGGGACGGGATCGCCTTGGGGTCGACCGAGTAGAAGTTGCGGCCGGTCGGCAGGACGTTCACCAGCCCGCGGGTCGGTGAACCCGACGGGCCCGCGGGGACGTAACCGCCGTCCAGGGCGCGCAGGATGTGGGTGATCTCGTCCGTCGTCCGGGCCAGGCGCGGTACGACCTCACAGCAGGCGAACTCCAGCACCGCGACGGCGTCGGGGAGTTCGACGCCGAGCACCTCCCGCACGAGAGCGGTGCTCTCGGACGTCACCCAGCCGCGCTCCTCCATGCCCTCCGCGATCCGGCGGCACAGCTGCTCCAGCAGGTCGATCGCGTCGGCTCCGGTCCGCGCCGGGCCCTCGACGAGGTCCGTCAGCTCCACCGGCACCTTCACCGGCGCGCCCGGCTCGGCGAGCAGCTCCTTCTCGACCAGCCCGAAGTACTCGGCGAGGCAGGCCCGCAGACCCGGCAGCGCGTTCGCGGTGCCGCCCCACACCTGGGAGGCGCGCAGCACGGCCAGCACGAGGTTGACGCGCGGTTCGGCCTCCGGACCGCCGCCGAGGATGTGCAGACCGTCGCGGATCTGCACGTCCTTGATCTCGCACAGATAGCCGTCGATGTGCATCACGAATTCGTCGAAGTCGCCGTCGTCCGGCTGCTCGTCGACATGCAGGTCGTGGTGCAGCTCCGCCGCCTTGACCAGCGTCCAGATCTGCGCGCGGACCGCCGGGGCCTTCGTCGGGTCCAGGTCGGACACCAGCGCGTACTCGTCGAGGAGCTGCTCCAGCTTCGCGAGGTCGCCGTAGGTGTCCGCGCGGGCCATCGGCGGTACGAGGTGGTCGACGACCGTGGCGTGGCCGCGCCGCTTGGCCTGGGTGCCCTCGCCGGGGTCGTTGACGATGAAGGGGTAGATGAGCGGGAGTTCACCGAGGACGGCGTCCGGCGCGCAGCCGCCGCTGAGCCCGAGGCCCTTGCCCGGCAGCCACTCCATCGTGCCGTGCTTGCCCATGTGCACGACGGCGTCGGCGCCGAAGCTGTTCTCGAGCCAGCGGTACGCGGCCATGTAGTGGTGCGACGGAGGCATGTCCGGGTCGTGGTAGATCGCGATCGGGTTCTCGCCGAAGCCGCGCGGCGGCTGGATCATCACGACGACGTTTCCGAACTGGAGGGACGCCAGGACGATGTCGTCGCCGTCCACGTACAGGCTGCCCGGGGGCTCGCCCCACGTCTCCAGCATGCCGTCGCGCAGCTCGGGGTCGAGCTTGTCGAACCACGCCCGGTAGTCGGCGAGCGGCACACGCGCGGGCGCGGCGGCCAGCTGCTCCTCCGTGAGCCACTCGACGTCGTGGCCACCGGCGTTGATGAGCCGGTGGATCAACTCGTCGCCGTTGTCGGGGTGCCCTTCGACGACGTACCCGGCGTCCCGCAGGGCGTCGAGCACCCGTACGGCGGAGGCGGGCGTGTCGAGGCCCACCGCGTTGCCGACCCGGGAGTGTTTGGTCGGATAGGCGGTGAAGACGAGGGCGAGCTTCTTGTCCGCGTTCGGCTTGTGCTTCAGCCGGGCGTGCCGTACGGCGATTCCGGCGACGCGCGCGGCCCGTTCGGGGTCGGCGACGTAGACCGGCACCTCGTCGGGCCCCTGCTCCTTGAAGGAGAAGGGGACGGTGATCAGACGGCCGTCGAACTCGGGGATCGCGACCTGCATCGCCGCGTCCATGGGGGAGAGGGCGGCGTCCGACGCGTCCCAGGCACTCCTGGACGAGGTCAGACAGAGCCCTTGCAGCACGGGGACGTTCAGGTCGGCGAGCGCGCCGATGTCCCAGGCCTCCTCGTCGCCGCCCGCGGACGCCTCCGAGGCGTGCGTGCCGCCCGCCGCGAGCACGGTGGCGACCAGGGTGTCCGCCGTGCCGAGGATCTCGTACAGGCCCGCGTCCGCGCCGCGCAGCGAACCGCAGTACACGGCCAGCGCGTTGGCGCCGCGCGCTTCGATCGCGTCGCACAGCGTGTCCACGAACGCGGTGTTGCCGGACAGCTGGTGGGCCCGGTAGAAGAGCACGCCGACGGTCGGGCGGCCCTCGACGAACGTGCGCTCGCCGTGGACGCCGTACTCCGGCATCTTCCGCGGCTCCTCGAAGCCCTCACCCGTCAGCAGCACGGTGTCGGAGAGGAACCGGGCCAGTTCGGTGAGATTGTCCGGGCCGCCCTCGACCAGGTAGCGCAGCGCCTCGGCGACGACACCGGCGGGCACCGACGACTCCGCCATCAGTTCGGCGTCGGGTACGGACTCCCCGCCGAGCAGCACGGTGGGAATGCCCGAGGCCTTGAGCTTCCGCAGGCCCTCCTCCCAGGCGCGCTTGCCGCCCAGGAGTCGTACGACGGCGATGTCCGCGCCCTCGACGAGGGACGGCAGTTCGCCCTCGGCATCCACCCGGGTGGGGTTGCCGATCCGGTACGGGGCGCCGGAGGCACGTGCCGCCAGCAGATCGGTGTCGGCGGTCGACAACAACAACACTGTGCTCATGCGGGCGCTCCCGGTGGAATGAAAGGCAGTCCTTGCGGCGCGCCCGACTCGATGAGCCGCCACAGCGCGTCCGTGTCCGCGTGTTCCTCGATCAGATCGCCGAGCCGGTCGAGTTGCTCCTCGCGCAGCGCCGCGAACGACGTGTCGGCGGCCGGCACGAAACGACGGCCCGCGGCGGCCGCCACCTCGCGCAGGAAGGCGCGCCGGAAGCCGTCCGACTCCAGCGAGCCGTGCCAGTGCGTGCCCCAGACGGCACCGACCCGGCAGCCGTCCAAGAACGGTTCACCGCCCGTCACATCGGCGACGCCGTGATGGATCTCGTAGCCCTCGACGTGCTCGCCGAGCGCCTCCCCGACGGGCCGGGTCAGGGTCTTCTCGCGTGCGAACCGCACCCGGACGGGCAGGAGCCCGAGTCCGTCGACGTGACCGGCGCGCGATTCGACCTCGTCCTCGATGTGCTCGCCGAGGACCTGGAAGCCGCCGCAGATGCCCAGTAGGGGCCGCCCCTCGGCGGCTCTGCGCAGGATGGCGTCCGCGAGTCCGCGCTCGCGCAGCCACTCCAGCGCCTTCACCGTCCCCCGGGTGCCGGGGACGACGACGAGGTCGGCGTCGGCCAGCTCCTCGGCCCGGTCCACGAACCGCACGACGACACCCGGCTCGGCGGCCAGCGCGTCCACGTCCGTGAAGTTGGACATCAGCGGGATCGCGCAGACGGCGACGCGCAGCACGTCCTCGCCCACGGGGGAGGTCACCCGGGACTCCCGGACCGCTCCCCGCAGCGACACCCGCAGCCCGTCCTCCTCGTCGATGCCGAGGCCGTGCCGGAAGGGCAGGACGCCGTACGTACGCCGCCCGGTGAGGCCTTGGAGCATGTCGAGCCCCGGCTCGAGCAGGGAGACGTCCCCCCTGAACTTGTTGACGAGGAACCCGGCGACGAACTCCTGGTCCTCGCGCGACAGCAGCGCGACCGTCCCGAAGAACGAGGCGAACACACCCCCGCGGTCGATGTCGCCGACGACGAGCACGGGCAGCCGCGCATTGCGCGCGATCCCCATGTTCACGATGTCGGTCCGCCGCAGATTGATCTCGGCAGGACTGCCGGCCCCTTCACAGATCACCGCGTCATACGTGCCCCGCAACTCGGCGAGGCAGTCCAGCACGGTGGTGAGGAGGGCTTCCTGCCGCCCGCCGTGGTAGCCACGGGCGGTCATCTCGCCCACGGGCCTGCCCATGAGGACGACCTGACTGCTCCGGTCGCTGCCCGGCTTGAGCAGCACGGGGTTCATGAGCGCGGTCGGCTCCACCCGGGCGGCCTGTGCCTGCATGGCCTGGGCGCGCCCGATCTCGGCGCCCTCGCGGGTCACGAACGAGTTCAGGGACATGTTCTGCGCCTTGAAGGGCGCGACCTTGACGCCGTGGCGCACCAGCCACCGGCAGATCCCGGCGGTCACGACGCTCTTGCCGGCGTCGGAGGTGGTCCCGGCGACAAGCAGCCCGCCGCTCATGACGTACGCCCCTTCCTGAGAAGCCTCTGTACGAGCAGCCGCCCGCCGGCACTCACGCCGAGGGCGAGCCAGCCGACACGTCGTGACAGCCGGACGGCCCGTTCGATGTCGTCGACGTGCACGGCGCGCCCGGCGCCGTTGAGTTCGGGCCGGTGCTCGACGCGGCCTCCGTAGGAGAGGGTGCCGCCCAGACGCACCCCGAGCGCCCCCGCGAACGAGGCCTCCACGGGCCCGGCGTTGGGGCTCGGATGCTTGACGGCGTCGGCGCGCCAGGCTCGCAGGGCACCTCGTGGACTGTCACCCGCGAGGGCTGCGAGCACGGCGGTGAGGCGAGCCCCCGGCCACCCGGCGACGTCGTCGAGCCGAGCCGAGGCCCACCCGTACCGCCGGTACCTGGGCGACCTGTGACCGACCATCGCGTCAAGGGTGTTGACGGCCCGAAAGCCCACGAGCCCCGGGACTCCGCCCACGGCTCCCCACACCAGGGCGCCCACCACGGCGTCGGAGGTGTTCTCGGCGACGGACTCGACCACGGCGCGCGCGATGCCGTCGGCGCCGAGGGCCTGGGGATCGCGCCCGCACAGATGCGGCAGCCGCTCCCGGGCCGTCTCGATCTCCCCGTCCGCGAGGGCGTCACCGATCGCCCGGGCCTCCCGCCCGAGCGTGGTGCCCCCGACGACGGCCCAGGTGGCGGCGGCTGTCAGCGCGACGGACGCGGCACGCGAGGGGCGTACGGCACGGGAAGCTACGGCGGCGAGTCCGGCGGCACCGCCCACACACACGGCGGTGTGCAGCGCGCCCCAACCGCGGTGGTCCCGCCACAGCACCCGCTCCACGGCGCCCGCGCTCCGCCCGAACGCGGCGACCGGATGCCCCCGGCGGGGATCGCCGAGCAGCAGGTCACCGAGGAGTCCGGCGGCGGCGCCGTACGCGAAGACGCGATCGGCAGGCACGGGGTCAGCCGACCGTCAGGTCGGGTGGAACCGTCGCTCGCAGGGCACTTGGGCAGCCGCGCATGGCGTTATGTCCTCACTCAGGGTGTCCACGCCCTGGTTCGACGAGACCGGCGGGGAGAGTTCCTGGCTCCCGGGGAGTTCCTTCCCCGGTCACAGTGGCGGGACCGCGCCGGATTCACACCGGCTTCCTCTTCTGTCGCCGTACTTGGCTCCGGCAGTCCACCACGGGTTGGAAGACCCGTCAACTTGCTGTTGACCTGCGCGGGGAGAGTGTGCGAAGGCCCACATACAGGTGGGGTGGGGGGCGGGGTTGGGGCCCGCCCCCCCCCCCAACAGGTGGCCGGGGTTGGTTTTTTTGGGACGATAAAGGATTATACAGTAGCCCCCCCCCCCCCGCCCCCCGCCCAAAAAAACAAGATA
>NZ_JBHVST010000046.1:18850-85925 GCF_042885015.1 Streptomyces sp. NPDC058086
GTTTGTTTGGGCGTCGCCCCCTATCCTGTGGGGGTGGGTGCCTGTTACCGCCCCCCCACCCCACTCGAAGTGGTGCCCGTTTTGGGTTACTTGCCGACGATCAGGAAGATGCCGTACGCCACCGCCGCGGCGCACGCCGCGAAACAGACGTACGCGCCGGTGACCGCGAGGGCCGCGGAGCCGCCCTGGGCGGACGCGGACTCGCGCTTGGAGAGGCCGACGATGCCGAGGGTGAAGAGGCCGACGAGGCCGACGGTGGTCACGAGGCTGACTCCGAAGACGGAGCCGAGGGCTGCCCAGTCGATGTGCATGCTGTTCTGTCCTTACACCGTTGCCGGGCGGGTGGGCTCCGCGTCCGGGGACGGGATGGTGGTCTTCAGGTCGCCGGACAGGTCGCCGGTGACGGGGCCCGCGGGCGGCGGGGTGACGGCGGCGATCGCGGCGGTGACGACGCCCGCGGGCTCGGCGTCGACGTCGTTGACGTTGTCGACGGTGACCGGCTGGCGGCGGGAGAGCTTCCAGATGGTGCCGGCGCCGGCGACGAGCAGCGCGCCGGTGAGGACGATGCCCCACGTGCCCTGCTTGGTCAGGAACTCGGCGGAGGCACCGGCCAGACCGGCGGCCGGCAGGGTCAGGCCCCAGGCGACGAACATCCGGGTCGCGGTCGACCAGCGGACCACGCCGCCCTTGCGGCCGATGCCCGAGCCCATCACGGCGCCGGAGCAGACCTGGGTGGTGGAGAGGGAGAAGCCGATGTGCGAGGAGGCCAGGATGGCCGTCGCGGCGCTGGTCTGGGCGGCGAAGCCCTGCGGCGGCGCGAGGTCCGTGAGGCCCTTGCCCATGGTGCGGATGATGCGCCAGCCGCCCAGGTAGGTGCCGAGCGCGATGGCCGTACCGGCCGAGACGATGACCCACAGCGGGGGGTTCGAGCCCGGGGCGATGACGCCGCCGGTGACCAGCGCGAGGGTGATGATGCCCATCGTCTTCTGGGCGTCGTTCGTGCCGTGCGCCAGGGACACCAGGCCGGCGGAGGCGATCTGGCCGGCGCGGTAGCCCTTGGCGGTCGCCTTCTCGTCGGCTCGGTTGCCGATCCGGTACGTGAGCCGGGTGGCCAGCATCGCGGCGAGTCCGGCCACGATGGGCGCGGCGACCGCGGGGATCAGCACCTTGGTGACGACGGTCGAGCCGTTCACCGACGACCAGCCGGCCGACATGACCGCGGCGCCGATCAGGCCGCCGAACAGTGCGTGGGAGGAACTGGAGGGCAGACCCAGAAGCCAGGTCAGCAGATTCCAGAGGATGGCGCCGACGAGCGCCGCGAAGATCACTTGGACGCGTATGCCCTCTTCGTTGATGATCCCGCCGGAGATCGTCTTGGCGACCTCCACGGAGAGGAACGCGCCGACGAGGTTCAGCACGGCGGACATGGCCACCGCCGTCTTGGGCTTCAGAGCGCCGGTCGAGATGGTGGTCGCCATCGCGTTGGCAGTGTCGTGGAAACCGTTCGTGAAATCGAACACGAGAGCGGTGACGATCACGATTCCGAGGAGGAGCGTGATGTGTTCCATTTACCCAGGCTTCTGTTTGACGTCAGTGGCAGGTGGACCGTAGGCAACCTGAGTGAACGGAAGGTGAACTGGGGCGGGCGCTGGGGTGTCTCAAACGGTGGACCGCCCCTCCGCTTGTGATGACCAGTGTGCGGGAGGGGCGGCCCGGTGAGTTACCAGATGTTCGAACGGGGCCGGAATTTCAGGTTCCGGCGCGGGGTGTTCGAGGGCTTCTAGCCGGTGGCCAACTGCTTGAGCCGGGTCATGGATCCGTTGAAGAGATTCTGGTCACCCGGGAGCGTGCCGCTGTTGTCGTACTGCCAGAACGTCCACGTCGACCAGCCGGCCGGCAACGCGCCTGCGTCGGCGGAGTCGTAGCGGGCGAGCCAGAGGGCGTGGTTCGCGGCGAAGGCGCCGCTGCCGCCGGTGCAGGTGTTCCACCAGTGCGTGGTCGTGTAGATGACCGGACGGCGGCCGGTCTCCCGTTCGAGTTCGTCGCTGAACGCCTGGATCCAGCTCACGATCCTGGCCTTGCTCAGGCCGTAGCACTTGTGCTTCTTGTCGTACGGGTTGTACTCCATGTCGAGCGCGGGCGGCAGCGTCCAGCCGTCCGCGCGCCAGGCACCGCCGTTGCGCACGAAGTACGCGGCCTGGGTGGCGCCGGACGACTTGTCCGGCACCGCGAAGTGGTAGGCGCCGCGCAGGATCCCCGCGTCGCGCGCCCCGTCGTACTGCCGGGCGAAGTACGGATTGCGGTACGTGTGGGACTCGGTCGCCTTCACATAGACGAACCGGGCGCCCTTCGCCTTCGCGCTCTGCCAGTCGACGTTCTTCTGGTGCGAGGAGACGTCGTGGCCCTTGGGTTTGGCCGCCGCGGCGACCGGGGCCCCGACGAGGACGGTCCCCGCGGCGGCCAGCGCCGCCACGGCGGCCGCCGCCGCGAGGACACGGGCACGACGAAGGAGTGGTTTGTGATCACGAGCCATGTTTCCCCCCGAAATGGCGACGTGCGTGACAAATCCTCCCGAGGCTATTGGAAGATCGTTGAAAGCCCGTCGATCGCCAGCCAATCACCCCTGGAGGGCGATATGTTCCGCTATGCAGCCTTACGGACGCTTGTCTTCCGCCCTAAAGTGCCCTCGTCGACAGCGGGTTGACGTCCCTGCCTGGCAGGATCGCCGCATGGCTGAGCAGCGGCGGGACGCACGGGAAGTGCGGGACGTGGGGGAGAGCGCGCCGGGCGCGCGCGAGCGGGAGGTGGCGGCCGCGTGGGACGAGCTCGTCGCGACGGCCCGCCGGACGGTGGCCGACGGTCTGGTCGTCGGTACGTCGGGCAACGTCTCCGTCCGGGTCGGCGACACGGTCCTGGTCACACCGACGGGAGTGCCCTACGACCGGCTGAGGCCCGAAGACGCCGTCGGTGTGGACCTCGAGGGCCGGCAGGTCCTCGGTTCGCTCGCTGCGACGAGCGAACTGCCGATGCACCTCGCGATCCACCGCGCCACCGACGCGCGGGCCGTCGTCCACACCCACGCCGCGCACGCGACGGCCGTCTCGGCCCTCGTCCCCGAGCTCCCCCTGATCCACTACATGGCGGGCGCCCTCGGCGGACCGGTCCGAGTTGCCCCCTATGCGACCTACGGCACCCCGGAGTTGGCCGAGAACATGCTCCAGGCCCTCACCGGCCGCACGGCCTGCCTCCTCCAGAACCACGGCACCATCGCCTACGGAGCCTCGCTGTCCCAGGCGTTCGACCGCACCGCCCAACTGGAATGGATGTCCCGCGTCTGGCTCCTGGCGTCGTCCGTGCCCGGCCTGTCCCCGACGCTGCTCTCGCCGGAACAGGTGGCCGAGGCGGGGGAGCGGCTGGGTCGCTACGGGCAGGGCGGCGGGGCCGGTCCCCGCTGATCCGGCGCGGTGCGGCGACCCGGTGGTGCCGGTGCGCGCCCGGTGCCGGAGAACGAGCCCGCGCACCCCAGGGCGGGAGCCCACCGCCCGCTCCCGCTGGCCGACCTGGGGCCGCGCCGGGAGACTGAACCCGTGCGTACTGTCAAAGTGACGGCCGCGGCCGTCTCCGTAGCCCTGGCCGCGGGCGCAGCCTCCGTGGCGGCGGGCCGGTTCGCCAGCGACGCCGCACTGAAGGCGCCGCCCGGCAGGCCACTGCCCACCGAGCCCCGGCTCACCGTGCACTCCACGGCCGCGGGCCGGATCACGCTCACCCGCGACCTGGCCTCCCTGCGCCCGGGAAGGTACGGCCTCACGGGCGACGGCTCCCACGCGGTCGTCGGTCCCGTCCTGGACTCCACACCCCACACCGCCGACACGGTCGTACGCCGCCTCGAACGCGTCACCCACGGCACCCTGGAGACCGGTGACAAGGCGTGGCTCACCCCCAACCTGTACATCGGCAACCCCGGCAGCGCCCTCGGTCTCGACCACGCCGACGTGGACGTCCCCGGCGAGCTCGGCCCGCTGCCCGCCTGGTTCGTGCCCGGCACCCGCACCACCTGGGTGATCACGGTGCACGGGCTCGGCACCACCCGCGAGCACCCCATGAACGTGATGGAGTTCCTGCACCGCAACCGGCTCCCCGTGCTCGACCTCGCCTACCGCGGCGACCTCGGCGCACCCCGCTCCCCGGACGGCCTCAGCCACCTCGGCGAGACCGAGTGGCGCGACCTGGACGCCGCCGTGCGCTACGCCGTGCGCTACGGCGCCGACCAGGTCGTCCTGTACGGCTGGTCCATCGGCGCCACCATGGCCCTGCGCACCGCCGCGCACTCCGCCCTGCGCGAGCGGATCTCCGGGCTGATCCTGGACTCACCCGTCCTCGACTGGGGAGCCACGCTGCGCGCCCTCGCCTCGGCCCGCCACACGCCCAGCGTCCTGCTGCCCCTCGCGGTCCGTGCCGCGCAGGGCCGCACCGGTCTGCACGGCGACCGGATCCGGGAGGCCGCCGACCCCGGCCAGCTCAAGGTCCCGACCCTGATCGTGCACGGTCCGGACGACACCATCGCCCCCTGGGGCCCCTCACGCCGCCTCGCCGAGAGCCGTCCGGACCTGGTCACCCTGCACACCGTCCCGAACGCCTCCCACGGCGCCATGTGGAACGCCGCCCCGAACTACGAAGAGGCCCTGCGCCGCTTCCTGACCCCCCTGATGTAGCCACCCCGCCGCCCAACGCCCCCGGGTGGAGTCCCCGCAGAGACCGCACAACCGCTCCCCGCACGCCCTCGCGGCGG
Source organism: Streptomyces sp. NPDC058086 (assembly GCF_042885015.1). Taxonomy (NCBI): domain Bacteria; kingdom Bacillati; phylum Actinomycetota; class Actinomycetes; order Kitasatosporales; family Streptomycetaceae; genus Streptomyces; species Streptomyces sp. NPDC058086. The sequence goes on from NZ_JBHVST010000046.1 coordinate 23,640, forward strand.
AGCCGCCCCCCAAGCCTTCCGGTTGGGCCCCGGTCAACTCGTGCAAGGCCTCGCTCACACGTGTCGAGCCCCCTCGGAACCCTGTCCATTGGCCACCCCTGTCGCCTGCTGTGACATTCCGTTTGGGTTTTCGGACCGTCAACCGGAAGACTGCACCCGTGACGTCCCGTAACCCGCGCGACTCCAGGCTCCGACTCGTCCGCTCGCGCCCCCTGGCTTCCGCCCCCCGAGCGGTGACCCAGCGCAGCTCGCGCCGACCCGCACCCCGGCCCCCCGAGGGCACCCCGCCGCCCGCGGAACTGGCCCGTATGGCCCGCACCGGCCTCGCCGCCGCGGCCCGTGTCGCCCGCTGGGCCGACGCCTCGCTCGGCCCGGGGAGCGACGGTGCGACCCCCGACGGCAAGGGCACCCTCGCCGACGCGACCGCCGAACGGGCCGCCGAGGAGTTGGGCCTGACCCCGGCTCAGGTCCGCGCGGACTGGGACACCGCACGCCTCGCCGGCCTCGTCGAGGTGCACGGCGACATCGCCCGCCCCGGCTGGCGACTGCGCGCCTGGAACCGCGACGACAGCGCCGTCCTGCGCGGCTGGGTCGCCCTCTTCGACGCCTGGTCGCTCGCCCACCCCGAGCCGGCCGACCGCGAGGCGTCCGCCGTCGCCGAGGTCGTCTCCGCGATGCCCCAGGTGCTCTCCTTCCTCCAGCTCTCCGCCGGGCCCGTCCCCATGGAGCAGCTCCTCGACCTCCTCGAACAGCGCGTCACCGAACTGCGCACCGAGCGCTGCGAAATCCCCTACGGCCCCCAGCCGGAGCCCGCCCCGGAGGCCGCCGAGATCGCGGACGCCCCCCTCGCGCCCCTCCTCGACTGGGCCCTGCACGCGCTCGCCTCCGTCGGCGCGCTCACCTGCGCCGCCGGGCAGGCCACGCTCACCCCGCTCGGCAGCTGGGCGGTCTGGGTCAAGCTGGAGCAGATCTGCGTCGCCGCGCAGAGCCCCGCCGGGAACATTGAACAGCCCGCCTCGGACATGCTCCGCGGCTGCGCCCAGCTGCGCCCGAACGCGGCCCGCGCCGAGTACCGCGCCTGGCTCGCCGCCCGCCCCGTCGGCAGCGCCGTCACCGAACTCCTCGAAGCCGCCCGCGGCGAGGACGCCCTCACCCGCGGCCTCGCCTTCGAGGCGCTGCGCGTGGTCGGCGCCCCCGCCGAGCCCGACGTACGCGCCGTGGCCGACGAGTCCTGGCTGCGCCCCTACGCCCTGCTGTGGCTGGCCGAGCACGACGGCCACGACCCGGAGGACGCCCACGAGGTCCTCACCCGCCAGGAGTCCACCTGGCTCTGGGTCGACACCGCCGCCGCCGTCGCCGACCACGGTGAGGCGCCGCTCCTCGTGCGCCATCTGGAGTCCGCGGTGCAGCCCACCGTGCCCGCGCTGCTCGACGAGGTGCGCGCCGTCGGCCATCCCCGCACCGTCCAGGTCCTGGTCGCCCTCGCCGCCGCCCACCCGGACCCGGCCCTCGCCAAGGCCGTACGCCGCGCCGCCTTCCAGGTCCACACCGGAGGCAGCTAGGACCTGTCCTTCGGATCGGCCCGCGCTCCCAGATCAGTCCCGTATCTCCGGGGCGTACGTGCCGAAGCTCCAGATGTTGCCCTCGGCGTCCCGGGCCAGGTAGTCCCGCGAGCCGTAGTCCTGGTCGGTCGGGGGCATGACGATCTCCGCGCCGTGGTCCACCGCGCGCTGGTGGTGTGCGTCGACGTCGTCCACGACCACGTACACCCCCGCGGGGCCCGCGTCCTTCATCGCGCCGTCGAAGACGCCACCGCGGCCCTTGGAGCCGAGCATCACCGCGCCGTTGCCCTGGACCAGCTCGGCGTGCATCACCGTGCCGTCCTCACTCTCGTACACGGAGACCTCCGAGAAGCCGAAGGCCTCCGTGAGCTGCCTGATCGCCGCGTTCGCGTCCGCGTACAGCAGTGTCGGGTAGATGCTCGGGCGCCCGCCGTCCGTACCTGCCATGCCGATCACTCCCACCGGAACTCGTCCTGCTGGGCCGGAATGTCACCCGCTGCCCAGTCTCGCACCGGCCACTGACAACGCCCCGGAGAGCGGAAGCCGCCCGGCACGCGCCGCGTCCGCGGTCCTCCCTTCGCCCCGTCCGCGCTCTCAGCGGAAGGTGTTGCACTGCGCCATGTCGCCGGTGCGATAGCCCTGGTAGAACCACTGCTGCCGCTGCGCGGACGAGCCGTGCGTCCACGTCTCCGGGGTCACCCGGCCCTGGAACTCCCGCTGGATCCGGTCGTCGCCGACGGCGGCCGCCGCGTCCAGCCCGTCCCGGATGTCGGCCGGAGTGAGGTTCTTGATCAACGGCCTGCCCGTCGACGGGTCCTTCGTCGTCGTCGCGTGGTGCGCCCACACCCCGGCGTAGCAGTCCGCCTGCAACTCCACCTTCACCGAGTTGCTGTTCGCGCCCGTGACACCGCTCTGGGCCCTGCCCAGCGTCCCCATCAGGTCCTGCACGTGATGCCCGTACTCGTGCGCCACCACGTACGCCTGCGCGAACGGCCCGCCGCTGGAGCCGAACTTGGTCCGCAGGTCGTCGAAGAAGCCCAGGTCCAGATAGACCTTGCGGTCACCGGGACAGTAGAAGGGCCCGACCGCCGAGGTCGCGGTGCCGCACGCGGTGTTCACCCGACCGCTGAAGAAAACGGTCGGCGAGCGCGTGTACGTACCGCCGCGTCGCGCGAACTCCTGCGCCCAGAAGTCCTGAACGCTGTTGACCACCGCCACCATCCGGCAGTCCTCCCTGGCGTTCGCGTCCCGCCCCTTCCGGCAGGTCTGCTTGATCTGGTCGAGCGAGGAAGTGGTCACCGCGGGCTGGTCGTTGCCGGAGGACAGCCCGAGCTGATCGGGCCCGACGCCGAAGAACAGCCCGAGGATCAGGGCGATCAGACCCGCGATGCCACCCCCGACGGTCGCCCTGCCACCAGGGATCCGGCTGCCGCGCACATCCTGCACGTCGGAGGTGTCCAGGTCGGCGTCGTCGTCGAACTGCATGGGCACACCACCCTCTGCGTACGGCTTCGCACCTCGGCGTACGTCGCTCCGTGGCGCCATCCTCGTACGCCCTCGCGGGTCCGGCGCCGGGCGGAAGGCCGAACGGGCGACACGCTCCCGCCGCCCGCCGTGTCCCGACGGGCGTTCCCACCGCCCGCACCTAGGCTCTCCGCCTGATCCATGCGCCTGATCCATGCGCCTGATCCGTGCGCCTGAACGGCCGGACAGGTCCCAGGCGCGGCGAGTGGTGCAGATGGGGGCGAGATGATCGCTGTGCTGGTCGAGGCGGCGGAGGCGGAACGGTCCGCCCCGGCGACCACGGACCCCCCGGCCCCCCGGCTCCTTCCCCCCGCCGCCCGCCGTCGCGCCGCCCGCGCCCTGCTCCCCGTCGCTGTCGCCCTGCTGCTCACCGCGGCCCACGAGGCGCGCCCCGCGCCCTACGGAGACCGCCTCACCGCCCACACGCGCGTGGTGCACGGGCACGGGGCACGACAGCCCCCGCTGCGCACCACGAAGGCCGCCGTCGAGGCCTACGACGGGGCGACCGGCCGCCCCCGCTGGACCTACGCGCGCGAGGGCCGCCGTCCGGTGGCCGTGCTCCCCGCGCGCGGGCACGCGATCGCGCTGTGGGACGACGGACTGGTCACCGACACCGCGCGCGGCGACGGCAGCGCCGTGCGCTGGCACCGGGCCCTTCCCGGGGCCGCGGGGTGGCTCGCGGACCACGGGGCGAGCGGAGTGCTGCGGTCCCTGGGCGCCCGCACGCTCGCCGTCATCACTCCGCGGCGCGTCGCCGCCTACCGCATCGCCGACGGCGACCTGCGCTGGACCCTGCCCGCCCGGTACGGCTGTTCCTTCGCCCCCGAACGTGCGCTGCGTCACGGCGAGGCGCTCCTGATCGCACAGCCCTGCGCCACCGGCGACAGCTGGACCACCGAGCTTGTCGCCGTCGACGACCTGGGCAGAATCACCCCGCACCGCACGCCCCTGGGCAACGCGGGGCAGGGCGAGCGTCACAGTGCCGAACACGCTCACCCAGGGAAAGTGGTTGCACGGCCCCGTTAGACTTGGCCCATGGCCATTCTCCTCGCGCATTAGACGGCGGGAACGTCCTCAGCCGTCCACCCCGCCAACGACCCTGCCCTGGAGTCTGTCCGTGATCTCCGCCTCCGGTATCGAGCTGCGCGCCGGCGCCCGCATCCTCATCGAGTCCGCCACCTTCCGCATCACCAAGGGCGACCGCATCGGCCTGGTCGGCCGCAACGGCGCGGGCAAGACGACCCTGACCAAGGTCCTGGCCGGCGAGGGCATCCCCGCCTCCGGCACCGTCGCCCGCTCCGGCGAGGTCGGCTATCTGCCCCAGGACCCCCGCACCGGCGACCTCGACGTCCTCGCCACCGACCGCATCCTCTCCGCCCGCGGCCTGGACACCCTGATCCGCAAGATGCGGGAGAACGAACAGCGCATCGCCAACGGCTCGGGCGCCACCCGCGAGAAGGCCATGCGGCAGTACGAGCGCCAGGAGACCGAGTTCCTCACCAAGGGCGGGTACTCCGCCGAGGCCGAGGCCGCCACCATCGCCGCCGCGCTCAACCTGCCCGACCGCGTGCTCGGCCAGCCCCTGCACACGCTCTCCGGCGGTCAGCGCCGCCGTGTCGAGCTGGCCCGCATCCTGTTCTCGGACGCCGACACGCTCCTGCTCGACGAGCCGACCAACCACCTCGACGCCGACTCGATCGTCTGGCTGCGCGACTACCTGAAGACCTACCGCGGCGGCTTCATCGTGATCTCCCACGACGTCGACCTCGTCGAGACGGTCGTCAACAAGGTCTTCTACCTGGACGCCAACCGCGCCCAGATCGACGTCTACAACATGGGCTGGAAGCTCTACCAGCAGCAGCGCGAGGCCGACGAGAAGCGCCGCAAGCGCGAACGGCAGAACGCCGAGAAGAAGGCCGCCGCACTGAACTCGCAGGCGGACAAGATGCGCGCCAAGGCCACCAAGACGGTGGCCGCGCAGAACATGGCCAAGCGCGCCGACAAGCTGCTCGCCGGCCTCGAGGCGGTCCGCGTCTCCGACAAGGTCGCCAAGCTGCGCTTCCCTGAGCCCGCGCCCTGCGGCAAGACCCCGCTGATGGCCGAGGGCCTGTCGAAGTCGTACGGCTCCCTGGAGATCTTCACCGACGTCGACCTGGCCATCGACAAGGGCTCGCGCGTGGTCATCCTGGGCCTCAACGGCGCCGGCAAGACGACCCTGCTGAAGCTGCTCGGCGGCGCCGAGCAGCCCGACACCGGCGAGGTCATAGAGGGCCACGGCCTCAAGCTCGGGTACTACGCGCAGGAGCACGAGACCCTCGACCCCGAGCGCACGGTCCTGGAGAACATGCGCTCCGCCGCCCCCGACCTCGACCTGGTCGAGGTCCGCAAGACGCTCGGCTCGTTCCTGTTCTCCGGCGACGACGTCGACAAGCCGGCCGGGGTCCTCTCCGGCGGCGAGAAGACCCGTCTCGCGCTGGCGACCCTCGTGGTCTCCTCCGCGAACGTCCTCCTCCTCGACGAGCCGACGAACAACCTCGACCCGGCCAGCCGCGAGGAGATCCTCGGCGCGCTGCGCACCTACAAGGGCGCCGTCGTCCTCGTCACCCACGACGAGGGCGCCGTCGAGGCGCTCCAGCCCGAGCGGATCATTCTGCTGCCGGACGGCGTCGAGGACCTGTGGGGCTCCGACTACGCGGACCTCGTCGCCCTCGCCTGAGCCCTCGTACGGCCTCCAGGGCCGCCCCGGGGCCGCCGTCAGCACGACGTGATCGAATGACTGATCCACTGCGTATGGATCATTCGGCCGATCCGTGATCCATCATCTGTGTGAGATCTCCTCGTACCGAGGTGTGTCCTACATCCATTTCGCGGCCGAGTCCTTTGTTCCCAAGGGCTCGGCCGTTTTGCGTCGCTGACCTGGCACTTCGCGGAAGAACCCGTTCGGTCGTACGGACAGAGCAGTGCGGACCCTGTGATTCCATTTGTGAGGACGGGCTCCTGTCGTCAAAACCGTGTCTCACGGACCTTGCCGAATGGGTGGCCATGAAGCCCTTGAGGGGTGATCATGAGAAGTCCAGAGCGCACTTCCCATGAGGAGGCACGGGTGGCCGAGACTCTGAAGAAGGGCAGCCGGGTAACCGGCGCCGCGCGCGACAAGCTCGCGGCAGACCTGAAGAAGAAGTACGACTCCGGTGCGAGCATTCGAGCGCTGGCCGAAGAAACCGGCCGTTCGTATGGTTTCGTGCACCGGATGCTCAGCGAGTCGGGCGTCACGCTGCGAGGGCGTGGCGGAGCGACGCGGGGCAAGAAGGCCGCCTCGGCCTGAGGCCGGGCGTCCCCATCGGCTTCGGTGGTGGCCACCCGGTCGGTCGGGTGATCGACCGGGTGGTTACTGTGCAGTCACTTAGGTGTGTTCCTCGTGTCCTTCACGAGGTCCGCGTCTGATCCGACCGCACCCATCGGAGGCAGCCCATGGCTTCGCTCGACAAGGATCTTGACCCCGTACTCGACAAGGACGGCGTACGGCTCACCGTCGACGACGCGATCGCCACGGTGACGCTGACCAATCCGGCCAAGCGCAACGCCCAAAGTCCCGCTCTGTGGCGGGCGTTGACGGAGGCCGGCCGGTCGCTGCCGGGCACTGTCCGTGTGGTCGTGCTGCGTGCCGAGGGCCAGTCGTTCTCGGCCGGGCTCGACCGGCAGGCGTTCACGCCCGAGGGGTTCGACGGCGAGCCGTCGTTCATCGACCTCGCGCGCGGGGCCGACGCCGAGCTCGACGCGACCATCGCCGAGTACCAGGAGGCGTTCACCTGGTGGCGGCGCAGCGACGTCGTGTCCATCGCCGCCGTGCAGGGGCACGCCATCGGTGCGGGTTTCCAGCTGGCGCTCGCCTGTGACCTGCGCGTCGTCGCGGACGACGTGCAGTTCGCCATGCGCGAGACCAGCCTCGGGCTCGTTCCCGATCTGACGGGAACGCATCCGCTGGTGAGCCTGGTCGGATACGCCCGTGCGCTGGAGATCTGCGCCACGGGTCGCTTCGTGTCGGCCGAGGAGGCCGAGCGCACGGGGCTCGCCAATCTCGCGGTGCCTGTCGACCAGCTCGAGGATGCCGTGCGGGACCTCGCCGGTGCGGTGTTGGCCGCGCCTCGGGACGCGGTGGTCGAGACCAAGGCGTTGCTGCGGGGGGCGCAGGAGCGGACGTACGAGGAGCAGCGGGTCGCCGAGCGGGCGGCTCAGGCCCGGCGACTGCGGGACCTTGCCGGTCTGGGGGAGTGAGGTCGTCCTCGCTACTCGACGGACGTCACCAGTGCCGTCACTGACGGGGCGTCCGGCAGGGCGTCCGCGACCGCTGTTCTGACGGCTCTTGCCACGTCCGCCGTTCGCTCCGTCGCGGCGACCGCCAGTTCGACGCGGACGTGGCGGCGGGCGAGGGCGGGGTCCTTGCCGGGGGCGTTCTCGATGTGCACCGGATGGCCCAGAACGTCCGTCAGGTGAAGTACCCCCGGCACGGACAGGGCGGCGGTGGCCGCCCGGGCCTCGTCGGGGGTCGTGGGTACGGCGGCCGGACGCGGGGCGGTGTGGCGTACGGCGGTCGGCGGCGCGGAGACATCCCCCAGCCCCGTCACCTTCAGGTCGATCTCCGTGACCGTCAGGCCGAGGGGTTCGGCCGCCTCGGCCAGCGTCACGCGCAGGCGGGCCGCGGTCGTGGGAAGCGGCTCGACCCCGGGGGCCGTCGGGGTCGCCTCGGCCGTGAACTCCGCGACGATACGCAGTGGACCGGGCGGCAGTGCGCTGGGCGGCGGCGGTACGACGGGGTCGTGGACCAGGTCCGGGTCCGCGAGGGCGATCCGGAGCGTGCCGAGGCGGACACCGGGCACGCCGGCCGCCCCGCGCCGCAGGAACGCGTCGGCCGCCTCCTCGGCGATCCAGGCGCCGTCGCGCGGATGCCCGAGCGGGAGCAGGCGCCCGAGCCCGAGCTGCCGCCGTACTGCCTGCGTCCATCGATCCGCGGTCATTGCTCCAGCCTGCCGCATCCCTGGCGCGCGAGCCCGCGTCCGGACCTACTGTGGGCAAAGAGGACGACCGAAAGGGACGTACGGCGATGACCGACATGACGGAGCAGAACCGGACGGACAGCCCCGGGAGCGAGAAGGAAGCCCCGCAGAGCCGCAAGCCCGGGGTCACCAAGCGCGGCGGCGGTGATCCCGCCATGCGGGGGCGGACCACGATCGCCGACGGTGTCGTGGAGAAGATCGCCGGACTCGCCGCCCGGGACGTGCTCGGTGTCCATGCGATGGGCAGTGGGCTGAGCCGGACCTTCGGGGCCGTGCGCGACCGAGTGCCAGGGGGGTCCAAGTCCGTCTCGCGAGGCGTCAAGGCCGAGGTCGGGGAGCTCCAGACCGCGCTCGACCTGGAGATCGTCGTCGAGTACGGCGTGTCGATCGGGGACGTCGCCCGCGCCGTCCGCGAGAACGTCATCGCGGCCGTGGAGCGCATGACGGGACTCGAGGTCGTCGAGGTCAACATCGCGGTGAGTGATGTGAAGCTTCCCGAGGAAGAAGATGAAGAGCCGGAGGCGCGGCTCCAGTGACCGGCCCGGCCACGGGGCGGCCCACGACATCCCGGCCGTCGAACCGCTGAGGAGCGCACCATGAGCTTGGCCGTGATCGGCATGATCGCCGGAATGGCGCTGGGCTTCGCCGGGTACTTCGGGGGCTTCGGGGCCTTTCTGCTCGTGGCCGCCCTGGGTGCCGTCGGGTTCGTCGTCGGACGGTTCCTCGAAGGGGACCTGGACCTCGGTGACTTCTTCCGTCCTCGCGACGACCGGCGGCGGTGACGCCCGTGACCGGCCCGCTCGGTGACACCCGACGGCCCCCGACGGCCGTCGAGGCGGCCGAGCGCGGCGCGACCCGGATCGCCGACCGGGTCGTGGCGAAGATCGCCGCGCAGGCCGCCCGCGAGGCACTGGACACGCTGCCCCCGGACGCCGTACCCCCGCACGCGACGGTCGTCGTGCTTCCCCAAGCTCTCGGCTCCGCTCGAGCAGGGGAGACCCCGATCGCCAGCGTCCGCGTCCGCATCCACCTCGAACTCGGCTATCCCTGCGACATCGGCGGCCGCTGCAACGCGGTGCGTCGACATGTCGCCGAGCGGGTAGACGCGTTGACGGGGATGGAAGTGCCGGAGGTGACGGTCCAGGTCGAGCGGCTGCACCTGGTACCGGCGGCCGCCGCGGTACAGGGGAGGACGCGATGAGCGAGCCCCAGGGCTCCGAGAACACCACCCGACGCATGCCCGTCCTGGAGAAGACGGACGCGGGCCCACCGGCCGAGGGCGAACTCGGCCAGTCCGCCTCCGCGGCCGACTACGACCCGCCGCCCGCCGTCGACGACGCGAACGGCGGGCAGGGCCGGTTCTGGTCGGTGCGCCGCGTCCCCGCGGGGATCGTCGCGCTGCTGGTCCTCGTGGGTGCGGGCGTCCTGCTGTACGACGTCGCGGCCGTACGTGCCCACCGGCCCGCCTCGCACTGGCGCAGGTCCCTCGCCCGGCAGCTCGCCCAACGGCCCCTCGACGACACCTGGGTGCTCGTCGGCGCCTGCCTCGCCGCGGCCCTCGGACTCTGGCTGATCGTCCTCGCGGTGACGCCGGGGCTGCGCGACGTCCTGCCGATGCGGCGCACTCATCCCGACGTACGGGCCGGGCTGCACCGGGAGGCCGCCGCGACGGCGCTGCGCGACCGGGCCATGGAGATCTCCGGCGTGCGGTCGGTCCGGGTACGGATGGGGCGCAGGAAGGTCGATGTGCGCGCGGTCTCGCACTTCCGCGCACTCGACGACGTACGGGCCGACCTGGACGCGACCCTCGCCGACGGCATCCGGGGACTCGGGCTCGTCCGGCCGCCCGCCCTGTCGGTGCATGTCGCGCGCCCGGGCCGGAAGGGGTGAGGGCGGTGCTCAGGATCGTCAACCGTGTCCTGCTGGGAATCGTCGGGCTCGCGCTGCTGGTCCTCGGCGGCTCCGTGTTCGCCGTCGGACTGGGCGCCCGGCCGCCCTCCTGGTGGATCCACGACGGGCGGCACGACGTGCTGCTGAGCGCCGCCGAGCGGACCCGGTGGCGGGACCAGGGCTGGTGGTGGCCGACCGTCATCGCCACTCTCGCGGTCGTCGTCCTGCTCAGCCTGTGGTGGCTGTCGGCCGTACTGCGGCGGCGCCGGCTCGCGGAGGTGCTCGTCGACACCGGCGACGGCGAGGGGGCGCTGCTGCGCGGGCGGGCCCTGGAGGGCGTACTGGGCGACGAGGCGGGGCGGTTGGACGGTGTCGAACGAGCCCAGGTCCAGCTGACCGGGCGACGCGACGCTCCCGGGACCCGGGTCCAGCTCCTGCTGGAGCCGCATGTCGACCCGGGGCACGCGCTGCATCTGCTGACGACGGAGGCCCTGGCGCACGCCCGGGACTCCGCGGGCCTCGCCGCGCTCCCCGCGGAGGTACGCCTCCGCGGGGTCAAGCACCGGGCCGAAAGGGTGAGTTAGTCCCTCAGGCGCCCGAGCGGTCTCAGAACCCGCTCCGCATACCGCCGTCCACCGGCACCATGATGCCCGTCAGATACGACGCGGCGGGCGAGAGCAGGAACGCCGCCGTGCGGCCGAACTCCTCCGGGGCGCCGTAGCGGCGCAGCGGAATCAGCGACTCGTTGGCCGCACGGGTGGCCTCCGGGTCGGCGGAGAGGCCGTCGAGCTCGCGCACGCGGTCCGTGTCGATGCGGGCCGGGAGCAGGCCCAGGACACGGATGCCGCGCGGGCCCAGCTCGTCGGCGAGGGACTTGGCGAAGCCCGCGAGACCGGGGCGCAGACCGTTGGAGATGGTCAGGCCCGGGATCGGCTCGTTGACCGAGCCGGAGAGCACGAAGCCGATGACGCCGCCCTCGCCGAGCTCCGCGGCGGCGGCGCGGGCCAGCCGGACCGCGCCCAGGAAGACGGACTCGAAGGCGGTCGTCCACTGCTCGTCCGTGTTGTCCGCGACGAACCCGGGCGGCGGGCCGCCGACGCTGATCAGGATGCCGTCGAAACCGCCGAAGTGCGCGCGGGCCGCCGCGATCAGCCGGTCCGGGGTCCCCGGGTCGGAGTTGTCGGCGGCCACCCCCACCGCGTTCGGGCCGAGCGCGGACGCCGCGTCGGCGGCGGTCTTGTCGTCGCGCCCCGTGACGATCACCTTCGCGCCGTCGGCGGTGAGCTCGCGCGCGCTGGCGTTGCCCAGGCCACGGGTGGCTCCCGTGACGACGTACACACGGTCCTTCAGTCCAAGATCCATGGCCCCCATCCTCCCCTATCCGGTCTTGCCGTCTCCTCCCGGATGCGCATCACCGAACAGGTTGAAGGCGGACCCCACCAGGCCGAGGTGGCTGAACGCCTGCGGGAAGTTGCCGAGCTGGCGGCGCGCGACGGGGTCGTACTCCTCGGACAGCAGCCCCACGTCGTTGGCCAGGCCGAGCAGTCGTTCGAACAGCTCGCGGGCCTCCCTCGTACGGCCCGTCATGTGCAGCGCGTCCGTGAGCCAGAACGAGCAGACGAGGAAGGCGCCCTCGCCGCCCGGCAGCCCGTCGACGTCGACGCCCTCGTCGCTGTAGCGGCGCAGCAGGAAGCCCTCGCGTTCGAGATCGGCGCGCACCGCGTCGATGGTGCCGACGACCCGGGGATCGTCGGGCGGCAGGAAACCGACGCGCGGGATGAGCAGCAGTGACGCGTCCAGTTCGCGTGACCCGTAGGACTGCGTGAAGGTGTTGCGTTCGCTGTCGAAGCCGTGCTCGCACACCTCCTTGTGCACCTCTTCGCGCATCGTGCGCCAGCCCTCCAGGTCGCCGCCGAGCTCCGGTTCGCGCTCCAGCGCCCGGACGGCGCGGTCGGCCGCCACCCACGCCATCACCTTCGAGTACACGAAGTGCCGGCGTGGGCCGCGCACCTCCCAGATCCCCTCGTCCGGCTGCCGCCAGGCCGTCCGCAGGAACTCCATCAGGGCGCACTGCAGGCGCCACATGTGCGGCTTGGACGGCAGGCCCGAGCGCCGGGCCAGCGAGAGCGAGTCGATGACCTCGCCGTACACGTCCAGTTGGAGCTGCTTGACGGCCTCGTTGCCGATCCGGACCGGGTACGAGCCCGCGAAGCCGGGCAGCCACGACAACTCGAACTCGGGCAGCCGGCGCTCACCGGAGAGGCCGTACATGATCTGCAGGTCCGCGGGGTCGCCCGCGACCGCGCGCAGCAGCCAGTCGCGCCAGGCCTCGGCCTCCTCGTGGTACCCGGCCGACAGGAGCGCGCCCAGGGTGAGGGTCGAGTCGCGCAGCCAGCAGTAGCGGTAGTCCCAGTTGCGGACGCCGCCGAGTTCCTCCGGGAGCGAGGTGGTGGGGGCGGCGACGATGCCGCCGGTCGGGGCGAAGGTGAGGGCCTTCAGGGTGATCAGGGAGCGCACGACGGCGTCCCGGTGCGGACCGTCGTAACGGCAGCGCGCCGCCCACGCCTGCCAGTCCTCGACGCTGGAGTTCAGCGCCTGGTACGGGTCGATGAGCGGCGGGCGTGACCGGTGCGAGGGATGCCAGGTCAGGACGAAGGCGACCTTCTCGCCCGCCTCCACGGTGAACTCCGAGTGCGTACGGAAGTCCTTGCCCCAGGTGCGTACCGCGGGTTCGCTGCGCAGCCACACCGAGTCCGGGCCCGCGACCGCCACCCGCTGGCCGTCCGCCCTGCGCACCCACGGCACGACGGAGCCGTAGTCGAAGCGCAGTTGCAGTGTGCTGTGCATCGTCACCCGGCCGCTGAGTCCTTCGACGACGCGGACGAGATCGGGGGCGTGTTCGCGTTGTGGCATGAAGTCGGTCACGCGGACCGCGCCCTCGTCCGTCTCCCATTCGGAGTCGAGCACCAGCGTGTCCCGCCGGTACGCCCGCCGGGTGCAGGGGCCCGCTCCCGTGGGTGAGATCCGCCAGCGACCGTGGTTCTCGTCGCCGAGCATCGCGGCGAAGCAGGCGGCCGAGTCGAACCGTGGCAGACAGAGCCAGTCGACGGACCCGTCCCGGCCCACCAGCGCGGCGGTCTGTTCGTCCCCGATGAGCGCGTAGTCCTCGATACGTGGGTGCACGTGGGGCGAGTTCCCGGCGAAGGCCGAGGCCAATCGGGTCGGGGGCCGACCGGGTGACACCGGCCGAGGAAGTACGGGCGCGCCGCGCGGCGGCCCAGGGGTCAGGCGGCCACCGTGGCCGCTTCCGGCGCGGTCGCGGAGGCGGCGGCCTCGGCCCGGTCGCGGCGCTCCCGGCGGACCAGGATCACCCAGCCCACCGGCACACCCGCGGAGAAGAGCCACCACTGGATCGCGTACGCCATGTGCGGACCGATGTCGTTGTGCTCGGGGTCGGGGATCAGTTCGGGGGAGTCGCCCCTGGGCGTGGGCGCGGTCTGCTCGATGTACCCGCCGAGGACCTGCTTGCCGAGTCTCTTGGCCTGCTGCTCGCTGTTGATCAGCATGACCTGGCGGTCGGGCAGGCCCTGGATGTTCTTGATGCCGCTGTCGCCGGTCGTCTCGTCGGGCATCAGCCGCCCGGTGACGGTGATCTCGCCCTTCGCGGGCGCCGGGATCTTCGGGAACGCGGTCTGTGAGCCGTTCGAGTCGATCCAGCCCCGGTTGACGATCAGTACGCCGCCGTCGTCCAGGTCGAAGGGGGTCAGGACGTGGTAGCCGACCTCGCCGTCGGCGTTGGTGCGGCGCCGCACGACGACCTCGTGCGCGGTGTCGAAGGTGCCCTTCGCGGTCACCCGGCGGTACAGGTCCGCGTGCTCGACGGGCTGCCCCGGCGCGGTGACCGACTCGGCGGGCACCGGCGTGGCCGTCAGCGACTGCGAGATGACCTTGTTCAGCGCGACCTTGTGCTCATGGCGGTGCAGCTGCCAGAAGCCCAGCTTGATCATCGTGGGGATGAGCAGGAGGGCCACGAGGGTGAGAATCACCCACTGCCGGGACAACAGGAAGCGGTACACCCCACGACCGTACAACTCGGTCGTGGGGCGTATTCAGGGGGGTGCGCGTCGACACGACGGGAACGTGTGCTCCCGGACCGTTCCGCTCGGCTCTCAGACCTTGTCGATGATGCCCACCTTGCCCTCCGCGCGGGCGCAGTGCGCGCCGCAGAACCAGTGGCCCTCGACCTCGACGCCCTGGCCGATGATCTGCACGCGACAGTGCTCGCAGATGGGGGCCATCCGGTGGATCGCGCAGGAGAAACAGTCGAAGACGTGCACCGCGCCCTGCGCGTGCACCTCGAAGGTCATGCCGTAGTCGTTGCCGCACACTTCGCATCTCGCCATGCGCCACAGGGTGAGGTGCCGACGCGGCGCGGGCGAGCGGGCGCCGGGCGAGTCGCCCGGCAATCACCCGTACGTCCGTCAGCGACCCCGGCCCCTCCGCGGCCCTCCGGGGTCACTTCTCCGAGGCCGGGGCCACGTCCCGCAGCAGCTGGCCGAACGCCGCCTCGTCGATCACCGGTGTCCCGAACTGTTTGGCCTTGACCACCTTGGACGTGCTGGAGTCCGGATCGTTGGTGACGAGCAGGCTGGTCAGCCGGGACAGGCTCGTCGCGACATGCAGGCCGGCCTCGACGGCACGGTCCTCCAGCAGCTCGCGGTCGACGGACGTGTCCCCGGAGAACGCGACCCGCATACCCTGCTTGAGCGGTTTGTCCGCTTCATAGCGTCCTGGGTTGGGATAGGGGCATGCGGGGCGTTTGCGTGAAGGCCGCCAACTCCCGGACGGGTAGCCACCGGACGAGTAGCCGCCGGAGGAGTAACCGCCGGAACCGGACTGCCGTCCGATGTGCGGCGCCGCGGGGCTCTCGGACCACTCCTTGAGCGGCCGGCACTCCAGGAGCGGCAGCCGGATCCCGTCCCGCGCGGCGGCCCGCAGGCTCGGCCGGAACGCCTCGGCCAGTACGCGCGCGTCGTCCAGCGCGTGGTGCGCCCGCTGCTGTACGACGCCGAAGTGCGCGGCCAGCGACTCCAGCTTGTGGTTGGGCAGCGGCAGGCCCAGCTCCTTGGAGAGCGCGATGGTGCACAGCCGCTGACGCACCGGCGCCTCACGCTCCGCGCGCGCGTACTCCCGCGCGATCATCGACCAGTCGAAGACCGCGTTGTGCGCCACGAGCACCCGGTCGGCGAGCCGGTCGGCGAACTCCGCGGCGATGTCCTGGAAGAGCGGCGCGCCTTCGAGCACCTCGGTCGTCAGACCGTGGATCCAGACCGGGCCCGGGTCCCGCTCCGGGTTGACCATCGTGTACCAGTGGTCCTCGACCTCGCCGCGCGCGTCCAGCCGGTAGACGGCGGCCGAGATTATCCGGTCGTCGCGGGCAAGGCCGGTGGTCTCCACGTCGACGACCGCGTACCCCTGCGGATACGCGGCCGGCCAGGGGGCTGGGGACGCTGCGGTCGTCAGGTCTTCGAGCATGGTCACTGAGGATACGGGCCCTGACTGACAGTCCGGCCCCCACCTTCCCGGAAACCGACGGACGGTCCGGTCCCCGGAGTTGACGCGGTCGGCGGGTGGCGGGGGTGCTTCGTGTGGCGCGGGTCACCGGTTGGTCCGGCCCGACGCACGCCCCCGGGCGCATGGCTGACGCATGGCTATGGACCTTTCGACGGTGTCCTGCAAGCGTGCTCCGCGCCCCAGCAGGTAGCGCCTACGAAGGGCGGTACGGACATGGCACGAGTGAGGTACGGCGCACGGACCGAGGCGGAGATCGCCGCCGCGCGCACCGCGAGCGTCAAGCTCCCCGACATCTGGTCCACCGGTGTGGTGGCCGTCTGGGAGAGCGATCCGGACGCGGTCGCGGCGGTCCTGCCACCCCCGCTCAAACCCACCGGGCGGCCCCTGGTCCGGGTGAACATCAGCAGGGTCGACCTGCCGGGCTATCCGCTCGGCGCGGGTTCGTTCGCCGTCGCCGCGGCGCACGACGGCGTCGAGGGCTGGTATCCGCTGGTCATGCCGATGACCCACGAGCGGGCGCTCGTCGGCGGCCGCGAGGTCTTCGGGGAGCCCAAGAAGCTCGGCGAGGTGACCGTGGAACGCGACGGCCTCGTCGTTCGGGCCGCACTCGCCCGGCACGGCATCGCCTTCGTCGAGGTGCGCGGCGCGGTGAGCGGTGACCTGCCGCTGCCCGAGCCCGCCCAGAAGACCGACTTCTACTTCAAGTTCCTTCCCGCGGTGGACGGTTCGGGCTTCGACATCGACCCCGTGCTCGTGCACTGCGTGCGCAACGAGAAGGTGCGCAGGCTGGAGCGTGTCACCGGGGACGTCGTGCTGCGCGAGTCGATGTACGACCCGGTCGCCGACCTCCCCGTACGGGAGCTGGTCGAGATCACCCTCGGCGAGAAGACCACCGACCAGAAGGGCAGGGTCGCCGAACGGGTCAGCGCCCAGGCCCTGTTGCCGTACATCCATCAGCGCTACGACGATCCGCGGCAGATCCTCGACGGGCCGCCGGAAGGGAGCGCCTGATGGAGCTCGGAGCGGGGCAGGTCGCCGTGGTCACCGGCGCGGCGAGCGGCATCGGGCTCGCGATGGCGCGCCGGTTCGCGGCGGACGGTCTGAAGGTGGTCCTCGCGGACGTCGAGGAGGGCGCCCTGGAGAAGGCCGCCTCCGGGCTGCGGGAGGACGGAGCCGAGGTGCACGCGCGCGTGGTGGACGTCTCGGAGCGCGAACAGCTCGACGCGCTCGCCGCCGAGACGTACGAGAAGTACGGCGCCGTGCATGTCCTGTGCAACAACGCCGGGGTCGGCTCCGGCGCCGAGGGCCGCATGTGGGAGCACGATCCGAACGACTGGAAGTGGGCCTTCGCCGTCAACGTCTGGGGTGTCTTCCACGGCGTCCAGGCCTTCGTGCCGCGCATGATCGCCGGGGGAGAGCCGGGCCACGTCGTCAACACCTCGTCCGGCGACGGCGGGATCGCCCCGCTGCCCACCGCCTCCGTGTACGCCGTCACCAAGGCGGCCGTCGTGACGATGACGGAGTCCCTGTACGCGCATCTCAAGGCGGAGCACGCGCGCGTGGGGGCGTCGGTGCTCTTCCCCGGACCCCACATGCTCCGTACCGGCCTGTGGGAGTCGCACCGCAACCGGCCCGAGCGCTACGCGAAACAGCGCCCCAGAAAGACCCCGTACCGCAGCCTCGACCAGTGGGAGGCCGCGATGAAGGAGGCGGGGCAGGAGGTGCGGTTCACGCCGGTGGAGGAGGTCGCCGACCTGGTGGCGGACGGCATCAGGGAGGACCGCTTCTGGCTGCTGCCCGCCAGCGAGCACAGCGACCGGCAGATCCGGGCGAGGTCGCAGTCGATGCTCGACCGGGCCGACCCGTCGTACCTAGAGCACTTCATCCTGGACTGAGGAGGCGGGCGATGACCGACCGGGACCCCTATCTGATCATCTCCTCCGACTGCCATGCCGGGCTCCCCACCGAGGAGTACCGGCCCTACCTGGACTCCCGTTTCCACCGGGACTTCGACGAGTTCCTCGCGGGCCAGGGCCGGCGCCGCGAGGAGATGACCCGGCTCGGCATCCGCAACGAGGCGTTCGCGGACCGCTGGTTCCAGGACAACGAGGAGGGTCTGCGCGGCGGCTGGGACACCGCGCAGCGCCTCAAGGAGCTGGACGGTGACGGGGTGGCCGGGGAGGTGGTCTTCCCGGACGCCGATGCCGTGGACAGCCGGACGGCGGCCCCCTTCGGTGTGGGCCTCGGCCTCTCCGGCGACCACGACCCGCAGCTCGGGATGGCGGGTGCGCAGGCCCACAACCGCTGGCTGGCGGAGTTCGTCGGGGAGAACCCCGAACGGCACTGCGGGGTCGCCCTGTTGCCGATCACGGCGTCCCCCGACGCGGTCGTCGCCGAGGTGTACCGCGCCAAGGAGTCGGGACTCGGCGCCCTGATGATCCCCGCCATGTGGGTCGACAAGGAGCCGTACCACGACCGCCGTTACGACCCCGTGTGGGCGGCCGCCGCCGAGTGCGGGATGCCGGTGGTCACGCACTCGGGCGCGGCGCCGCGCCATGAGTACGGCGACCACCTGGGGATCTACGTCTCCGAAGTCACCTGGTGGCCCGCCCGCCCCCTGTGGTTCCTGCTCTGGTCGGGCGTCTTCGAACGCCACCCGGGGCTGAAGTTCGGGGTGGCCGAGTCGGGTTGCTGGTGGCTGCCGAACCTCCTGTGGTTCATGGACCGCCTCTACCTGGGCGCGCACGGCGGCAAGAAGCTGTCGCCCTTCGCCGAGCTCAAGCGGCCTCCGCACGAGTACCTCGACCGGCAGCTCTTCATCTGCGCGACGAACACCAAGCGCCGCGAACTCGCCCAGCGCTACGAGATCGGCGTCGACAACATCCTCTGGGGCAGCGACTTCCCGCATCCCGAGGGAACCTGGCCCGACACACGCGCGTGGCTGCGGCGCACCTTCCACGACATCCCGGTCGCGGAGACCCGCCGCATGCTCGGCCTCGGGGCCGCCGAGGTCTTCGGCTTCGACGTCGAGCACCTGGCCCCGCTCGCCCGGCGCATCGGCCCGACCCCGGCCGACCTCGGCCAGAGCGACGACCAGGCGGCCGTGGCGGCGTCCTGGGCACGCTCGCGCGAGGTGGGCCGCCACTGGCTGACCGACCATGACTTCCCGGTCCTGGGGGCGACGCCGTGAGCGGCCCCACGAACGACTCCGTGACCGACCGATACACCGTGATCTCGGCGGACTGCCACGCCGGAGCGGACCTCCTGGACTACCGGCCCTACTTGGCGAAGGAACACCACGAGGCGTTCGACGCGTGGGCGGCCGGCTACGTCAATCCGTACGAGGACCTGCTCGCCGACACCGCCGACAAGAACTGGAACTCCGCACGGCGCCTGGCGGAGCTGGAGGAGGACGGCATCGTCGCGGAGGTGGTGTTCCCCAACACCATCCCGCCCTTCTTCCCGTCGGCCGCCCTGATGGCGCCGGCCCCCACCGCCGAGGAGTTCGAACGGCGCTGGGCGGGCCTGCGCGCCCACAACCGCTGGCTCGCGGACTTCTGCGCGGCCGCGCCGGGCCGCCGCGCGGGTGTCTTCCAGATCCTCCTGAACGACGTGGCGGAAGCGGTGAAGGAGATCAGGTGGGCCTCCCGGGCGGGCCTCAGGGGCGGCCTGCTGCTCCCCGGCACCCCACCGGGCTCGGGACTGCCCGAGCTGTACTCGTCGACGTACGACCCGATCTGGGCGGTCTGCGAGGAGCTCGGCGTCCCCGTGAACCACCACGCGGGCTCGGCGTCCCCGCCACTGGGCGAGGAACCGGCGGCCCGCGCGGTCTTCATGGTCGAGACGACCTGGTTCTCCCACCGCGCGCTCTGGCACCTCATCTTCGGCGGCGCCTTCCGCCGCCACCCCGGCCTGAAACTGGTGCTGACCGAGCAGGGCTCGGGCTGGATCCCCGGGGTGCTCGACATGCTGGACTACTACCACGGGAGGCTGTCGGCGGCGGCGAAGAGGACGAAGCGGTCGACGGCGGAGTCGAAGTTCGGCGCGGGACTCGCCGAGTCGATGGGCAAGGGCCCCTCGGACGTCTGGCGGGACAACTGCTTCGTCGGCGCGAGCTTCATGCGCCCGCACGAGGTGCCGCTGCGGGCGCGGATCGGCGTCGACAAGATCATGTGGGGCAGCGACTACCCGCACGACGAGGGCACCTACCCCTACTCGCGGGAGGGCCTGCGCTGCGCGTACGCGGGCGTGCCGCGCGAGGAGGTCGCCGCGATGGTCGGCGGGAACGCCGCCCGGGTCTACGGCTTCGACCTCGACGCCCTGGATCCCCTCGCGGCGAAGGTGGGACCGACCGTGGCGGAACTGGCCGAACCGCTGACGCGGCCCCCGGCGGACGCGACAAGCCCGGTGTTCGCGCGGGGAGCGTCAGTACGGGTCTGGTGACGCGCCAGGTGGCATCCTCCCCGTGTGACGGTACCCACGCACGACGAGGCCCACGAAGGCACCCTCGGCTCCCGCCTGAACTGGCTGCGGGCCGCGGTGCTGGGCGCCAACGACGGCATCGTTTCCACCGCGGGCCTCGTCGTCGGCGTGGCCGGCGCCACGGACGACCGCTCCGCGCTGCTCACGGCGGGCCTGGCCGGGCTGCTGGCCGGGTCCATGTCGATGGCGGCGGGCGAGTACGTCTCGGTCTCCACCCAACTGGACTCCGAGAAGGCCGCCCTGGCGCTGGAGCGACGCGAACTGCGCGAACAGCCGGCTGCCGAACTCGAGGAGCTGACCGCACTCCTGGAGCAGCGAGGCCTGACCCGCGAGGTGGCCCGCGAGGCGGCGGAGCAGCTCACGGAACGCGACGCCCTGAAGGCCCACGCACGCGTGGAACTCGGCATCGACCCCGACGACCTCACCAACCCCTGGCACGCGGCCTGGGCGAGCTTCCTCTCCTTCACCGTGGGCGCCCTCCTTCCCCTCCTCGCCATCGTCCTGCCACCGGCGGCCTGGCGCCTGGGCGTCACCGTGGTCTCGGTACTGGCCGCCCTGGTCCTCACCGGCTGGCTGAGCGCCCGCCTGGGCTCGGCGAACCCGGCCCGCGCGGTACTGCGGAACGTGGGCGGGGGTGCGCTGGCGATGGGGGTCACGTATGCGGCGGGGGTGTTGTTGGGGGCGGCGGGGGTGTGACGAGCGCCGAGCGGACATCCGACGAGCATCGGTCCGGACCTGTCGGCGTCCTTGGCGGAGATCACCAATAAGCAAGCGCGTACCCCCGGTAATACTTGTGGGTAACAACGTCTAGCGGTGGCCGAGCTGCGGTTCTACGGTGCACCCATGCCGAACCTGCCCGATGTCGTGCTGTGGTCGATACCCGCCTTTGTGCTGCTCACCGTGATCGAGATGGTGAGCGTCCGGATCCATCCGGACGACGATGCCGCGGGGTACGAGGCGAAGGACGCCGCGACGAGCGTCGGCATGGGGCTCGGGAGTCTCGTCTTCGACTTTCTGTGGAAGATCCCGATCGTCGCGATCTATACGGCGATCTATGAACTGACCCCGCTCCGGGTGCCCGTCCTGTGGTGGACCGTTCCGCTGATGCTGCTGGGGCAGGACTTCTTCTACTACTGGTCGCACCGCGGCCACCACGTCATCCGCGTCCTGTGGGCCTGCCACGTGGTCCACCACTCCAGCCGGAACTTCAACCTCACCACCGCGCTGCGCCAGCCCTGGACGACCTGGACGGTCTGGCCCTTCTACGTGCCGCTGATCGCCCTCGGTGTGCACCCCGCCGCGCTGGCGTTCTGTTCGTCGGCGAACCTCGTCTACCAGTTCTGGATCCACACGGAGCGGATAGACAAGATGCCCCGTTGGTTCGAGTTCGTGTTCAACACGCCCTCCCACCACCGGGTCCACCACGCCTCCCAGGGCGGCTACCTGGACCGCAACTTCGGCGGGATCCTCATCGTCTGGGACCGGCTCTTCGGGTCCTTCGTCCCCGAGACCGAGCGCCCCGTCTACGGGCTCACCAAGAACATCGCCACGTACAACCCCCTGCGCGTCGCCACCCACGAGTACGCCGCCATCGCCAGGGACCTGAAGGCGGCGACCGGCTGGCGCGAGCGGGCGGGGCGGGTCTTCTGCGGGCCCGGCTGGCAGCCGACGCCGAAGTCCGCAGGGAGCAAGCCGGTCACGGAGCCCGTCGCGTGAGCCCACGGCACGCGCGCGTGCTGCTCGTCTCCTTCGGCGTGGCCGCTGCCGTGGACCTCGTTTCGCTGGCCGTCGGGTTCACCCCGGGGCACCTGGTCGCCAAGCCGCTTCTGATGCCCCTGCTCGCCGCCCACGCGGTCGTACGCGGCGGACCGAGGCTCCTGGTGGCCGCCCTGCTCTGCGGCTGGGGCGGCGACGTACTGCTGCTGTCCGACGCCGGCCCGGCCTTCCTCGTGGGGATGGCCTCCTTCGCGGCCGGTCACGTCTGCTACCTCCTGCTCTTCAGAAGACCGGATTCGCCGCATCGCCCTCCACACGTGCGTGGGCCGTCCGCCTGGCTCCTTGGCGCGTACGTCCTCGCCCTCGTCGTCACCGTCACCCTCCTGTGGCCCGATCTGCCCGCCGGCCTCCGTGTCCCCGTCGCCGGCTACA
The DNA here is from genome assembly GCF_042885015.1 of Streptomyces sp. NPDC058086. Taxonomy (NCBI): domain Bacteria; kingdom Bacillati; phylum Actinomycetota; class Actinomycetes; order Kitasatosporales; family Streptomycetaceae; genus Streptomyces; species Streptomyces sp. NPDC058086. The sequence continues at coordinate 45,874 of NZ_JBHVST010000046.1, forward strand.
GCCTGCTGCTGACCGCGATGGCGGCCACAAGCACCCGGCTCGGGCCCGTCGCGGGCGCGGGCGGGGCGCTCTTCCTGCTGTCCGACACCCTCATCGCCACCGGCGTCGCCGACTGGCCGCAGCTCCCGAGGCCGGACTTCTGGATCATGCTGACCTATGCCGCCGCCCAGTTCCTGCTGGTCAGCGGAGTGCAGGGCACCCTCGGCGCGCATACCGCGGCGAGGGCGGCGTACGGTGAGATGCGCTCAACCACCCCCTGAGCGCATCTCACCCAGCCGATCGGCCGAGAAGGATCCTCGTCATGCGCGCCACCACCATCCACGCCCCCTACGACATGCGCGTGGAGGACGTCCCCGAGCCCCTGGTGCAACTGCCCACCGACGCGGTCGTGCGGGTGCTGCGATCCTGCATCTGCGGCAGCGACCTGTGGGCCTACCGGGGTGAGGCGGCACGGCAGGCGGGGCAGCGGATCGGGCACGAGTTCCTCGGCATCGTCGAGGAGACCGGCTCCGAGGTGACCGGCGTCCGCCGCGGCGACCTGGTCGTCGCCCCCTTCATGTGGTCGGACGGCGTCTGCGACTACTGCCGCGAGGGCCTCACCACCTCCTGCGAGCACGGCGGCTTCTGGGGCGCGGTCGGCTACGACGGCGGTCAGGGCGAGGCCGTGCGCGTCCCCTTCGCCGACGGCACCCTCGTACAGCTGCCCAAGGAGGCGGCCTCCGACGACCACCTGCTGTCGGCCCTGCTGACGCTCTCCGACGTCATGGGCACCGGGCACCACGCGGCCCTCGGCGCGGGAGCCCGCAAGGGCGCCACCGTCGCGGTCGTCGGGGACGGCGCCGTCGGGCTGTGCGCCGTGCTGGCCGCCAAGCGGCTCGGCGCCGAGCGCATCATCGCGCTCGGACGCCACCAGGCACGTACGGACATCGCGCGCGCCTTCGGCGCCACGGATGTCGTCGCCGAACGCGGCGAGGCGGCCGTCGAGGCCGTCCGTGAGCTGACCCGCGGCCAGGGCGCGCACGCCGTCGTGGAGGCGGTCGGCACCGAGCAGTCCATGCGGACGGCCGTGAACATCACCCGCGACGGCGGCGCCATCGGCTTCGTCGGCGTGCCGCACGGCAGTGGTACGGGCCTCGACCTGGGCGTGATGTTCGACCGGAACATCGCGCTGCGCGGCGGTGTGGCGCCGGTGCGGGCGTACATCCCGGAGCTGCTGCCCGACATCCTGGACGGCACCATCGACCCGTCGCCCGTCTTCGACATGACCGTCGGTCTGGAAGGCGTGCCCGAGGGCTACAAGGCGATGGACGAGCGCACCGCCCTCAAGGTGCTCGTCACCAACGGCTCATGACCACCTGATCGGCAGCGGCAGCGCCGTCAGCAGCCCCGACACCGCCACGACCAGGCCCAGTGCCACCACCTCCGCGCGAGCGGGCACACAGGCACTGAGCCGGTCGGCGGCCCGGCGCAGCCGCAGCCGCGCGAGCAGCGCCAGGACGGCGACGGCGGCCACCAGCACCAGCTTGGCGAGCAGGGTGCGCCCGTAGGACGTCGCCGTCAGCTGGTCCAGGACCGTGCCGGGCGGCATCCGGCGCAGCGCGCTCCACACGCCCGTCGCGGTGAGCGCCGCGAACAGGACGGCGGCCACGCGCGCGTAGAGGCCCAGAAGCGCCGCGCCGGCCGCGTCCGCCGAAACCGTCGTCTCGGCCGTCTCCGTCGTCTCCGCAGCCTCCGCCTTCGAAGAGGCGCGCCAGGTGCGCAGCATCCGCAGCACATGCAGCAGGCCGCCCGTCCACAGGGCCGCGCAGGTCACGTGAACGAGCGTCAGACCTGAGCCGACGAGCGGGCCGTGCTCCGGTGCCGGGTGGGCGCGCATTGCCTCCGCGAGGGCCACCGCGGCCAGCGGCCACGCCTGGGCGGCCGGTCTTCGTGAGAGGGCGCAGAGCCCGGCGGCCAGGAACGCGTTGACCTCCAGGAGCGCGAGCTTTCCGTCCCGGGTCTGGTAGAGCCCGCCGACGTCCATGTCGGAGAGGTGGTGCGGCAGCAGATTGCCGGTGGCCACCACCGAGGCGAGCCCCAGCGCGGCGACGAACCCGGCTGCCGCGGCGCAGGGCGCCCAGCTGCGGGGTGCGTACTCCAGTGGCGCGCCCGGCACCCGGCGGGCCAGCCGGGCCGCGAACAGTTCGCCCGCGGGGACGCACAGCGCCACGAACAAGACCGCGCGCAGCAGGGCGATGCCGCCGACGCCGGGGGCGGCCGCCTCGCCGGTGCCGTCCAGCGCGGGGCGTGGGCCGAGCAGCGGGATCAGGGCGGCCACGGCCACCAGGACGAGCAGGGCGGCGGCGCGTCCGGCGGCGGGGCGCCGCACCGGACCACGCGCGCCCGCTGTCTCGGCAGTCGGTCGTATCAAGGTCACCCCAGGATCTTCACCAGTCGGCACAGAACCGGGCAAGTGCAGGGAAACAAGCGGTGGTTAGGCATTCCACCCATAGATACGTTTCCGGCCGACCCCTCGCTCACGCCCGACGGGCGCGGCCGTCTCCCGAAGTGACCCGGGGGCTCAGGCCCACCGGGCCGGGTCCGTCCCCCAACGCCCCGGCGGTCGTGCCCAGTCGGCCGGTCCGCCGACGAAGGATACGGGCGACTTTGCGTACCTGAGCCGGCCCAGGTCGCTGTCGGTCTCGGCGAGCCAGGGGCCCGGTTCGTACGAGGCGCCGGCGGGCTCCTCGTCCCGGTGCGCCGGCCCGTCCACCAGCCACGCGGCCGTCCGTGCGAGCGCCAGCCGGACGAGCCGCGTCCCGCCCTCCCGGGTCTGTTCGATGAGCGACCGGAGCACCGCGGCGGCCAGCAGATACCCCGTGCCGTGGTCGAGGGCCTGCGCGGGCAGCGCGCCCGGCCGCTCGGCGGACCCCTCGATCTCCGCGATCCCGGTGGCGACCTGCACCAGGCTGTCGAAGCCCCGCCGCCCGGACCACGGCCCGTAGTCGCCCCACGCCGACAACTGCGCCACCACCAGACCGGGCCGCCGCTCGGCCAGTGCCTGCGGGGAGAGCCCGAACCGGTCCAGTGCGCCGGGCCGGTACCCGGTGACGACGACATCGGCCTCGGCGAGCAGCTCCTCGAAGGCCGAGCGATCCCCGCGCGCCGCCAGGTCGAGCGTGGCGGAACGCTTCCCGAAGTCCATGTCGGCGTGCTGGTCGTCGATTTCGGGCAGACGCGGGCTGTCGATCCGCAGGACGTCCGCGCCGAGGAGGGCGAGTGTGCGGGTGGCCACCGGGCCCGCGATGACCCGGGTGAGGTCCAGCACGCGTACGCCCGCGGCGGGCAGCAGCGGGTCCCCGGCGAGCGGGGCGAGCGCTCGTACGGGTGCCGTGTCCAGTCGCTCGCGGGCCACCAGCGGGTGTGCGGCGATCGCCCGCCCCTGTGGGTGCGCCGCCCACTGACCGGGCGTGCGCAGGGCGATCGCGAGGCCGCCGGCCGCGTACACCGTCTCCTCCACCTCGATGGCCGGTCGCTCGGTGAACACCTCGGCGAGTACCTCGGTGAGGGAGCCCCGGTCCTCCGGTACACCCAGCGCGCCCAGCAGCCGCTTCTGGTGGTGCGGATAGTTCGCGTGGGTGCGGACCCAGCCGTCCGCCGTCCGCCAGAACCGGGACAGCGGGGCGAAGTTGACCGGCTCACCCCCGTCGACGCGCAGGTGCCGCTCACTGCGGAAGGCGGTGGCGACAGCCCCGTCGTCGAACCGCACCTCGGGCACCTTCCCTCCGGTGCGGCCGGCGGTCAGCTCGGCCCCGGCGAGGGCGCAGACCGCGACACACGCCCGGGCCATCCCCCGCACCGGCAGCCGTGAGGGCAGCACGCCCTCCCGTGCGACGGCCGAGATCCGTGAGATGAGTGCGGGGTCGCCGCCCAGAGCCGCCCACGCGAAGTCCGTATGAGTCATGACGGCACTATGCCGGGTGTACTGAATCAACATGGCGGGAGGGACCGGGGTGCGCGCCCGGCCTCTCCCGCTCACAGGGCTACTTCGTGACCGCCTTCAACGCGTTGACGGTGCCCCAGCCATAGAACCCGTTGTGGTTCTTCGCGCCCTCGCACACCGCGTCGACCTTGCCGTCGCCGTCGATGTCGTACGGGTCGGTGCACGGCGTGGCGTCGGCCTCCGCGTACAGCAGCGCCTTCACCAGGGCGGCGGAGGCGTGCGGGTGGGTCGACTTGATGAGGGCGGCGACACCGGCGACGTGCGGGGACGCCATCGACGTGCCGGCCATGTAACCCCATGTGCCGCCGGGCAGCGGGCCGAGGATCAGGCCGCTGGTGGCGGGCGGGGCCGGGGTCTGGTAGCGCGTCGAGTCGCCGCCGGGCGCGGCGACGTCGATGACGCCCAGACCGTGGTTGGAGAAGGACGACTTGATGCCCTTGGCGCCCGTCGCGGCCACGGTGACCACACCCGGCAACTGGGTGGGGATGTCGTAGCACTTGGAGGGGTCGATCACCCGGTCCGAGGGTGTGCCGTCGTTCGGGGAGACCGGGTCGGTGATCGAGTCGGCGGCCAGGTCGTAGTTCTCGTTGCCCGCCGCGGCGACGTTGACGGTGCCCTTGTGCTCCGCGTACCGCGAGGCGCGGGTGATCGCGTCGACCAGGGCCTTCTGGTCCGGGTCGTCCTTGCAGTTGAAGTACCAGGGGTCGGTGTAATAGCTGTTGTTGGTCACGTCGACGTGGTGCTCGGCGGCCCACACGAAGCCGCAGACGACGGCCTCGGTGTAGAAGTAGCCGGCCGTCGTGGCCACCTTGATGCCGGCGACCTTCACGCCGGGCGCGACTCCGGTGATGCCGACGCCGTTCTTGGCGCCCGCGATCTCGCCCGCGACATGCGTGCCGTGCGGGCTCTCCGCGGCGGTCGGCCGCCAGGCCCCGTCGGTGGTGTCCGGCTTGCCCGTCACACAGTTGACCGAGGCGTCGCGGTTGAAGTTCGGCGCGATGTCGGGGTGCGTGTCGTCGACACCGGTGTCGATCACGGCGACCGTCACCTTGCTGCTGCCGAGGGTCTTCTCGTGCGCCTTGTCCGCCTTGATGGCGGGCAGGTCCCACTGGAGGGACTCCAGCGGGTCCTGCCCGGCGGCGGCCGTGGCGCTCGCGGCCCGCTCCTGTGCCGCGGTGAGCACCTGGGGCGCGCCCATGTCGGTGGTCGACTGCGCGGGCAGCGGGGCGTTGCGCGTGTTGCCGGCCGACTGCACGCCGCGTACGCCGCGGATCGTCTTGGCGAAGTCGGCGTTCGAGGAGTGCACGACGATCACGCCGATCTGGTCGTACGACGTCACGATCGTGCCGCCCGCCTCGGCGACGGCCTTCTTCACGGAGGCGGAAGTGCCGTACCCGGGGCGGACGTTGACGACATAGCTGAGGGCGGTCGCGTCCGCCGTCGTCGCCGTGGCGGTCTGCGCGGCGGAGCCGTCGGTGTCGGCCGCCGAGGCGCTGACGTTCGGCAGGAAGGCGAGGGCCGTCGCCGTGGCCATCCCGAGCGGAAGGGCTATGGCGCGACGGGAGCGCTTGCGAGGCGCGGTCATGGAGTCTCCAGTTCATTCGCGGTGCGAGCGGTACGAGCCGTGCGGAAGCTCATGTGACGTCCGGCCGGACTTGCTTGACCGGACTTACTTGACCGCGCGCAGCGCGTTGACGATCCCGGCTCCGTAGAAGCCGTTCACGTGCTTGCCGCCCACGCAGGTGGCGTCCACGACGCCGTCGCCGTTCCCGTCGTAGGGGGCGGTCGGGCAACCCGGGTTGTCCGCCTCGGCCTTGAGGAGCGCCTGGAGCTGGGCCGGCGAGGCCCAGGGGTACTTGGACTTCAGCAGCGCGGCCACGCCCGCGACGTGCGGCGTCGCCATCGACGTGCCCTGCAGGAAGCCGTACTGGTTGTTCGGCATCGTCGACAGGATGCGGCCGTTCTTCGACGGCGTGTCCGGGATCTGGTACTTGTCGCCGCCCGGCGCGGCGACATCGATGACGCCCTTGCCGTAACTGGAGAAGTACGACTTGGCACCGGTGACGCCGGTCGAGGCGACCGTGACGACGCCCGGCAGCTGGGTCGGTACGTCGAAGCACTTGTGCGGGTCGACCGTGCGGGTCACGGCGGTCGAGTCGTCGGGGCTGGAGGCGTCGGCGAGGGCGTTCGAGTCGAGGTCGTCGTTGGAGTTGCCCGCCGCGGCGACGTTGAGGGTGCCCTTCTTCTGGGCGTACAGCTGGGCCCGGTTGACGGCGTCGACGATGGCCCTCTGGTCGGGGTCGTCGAGGCAGTTGTAGAGCCACGGGTCCACGTAGTAGCTGTTGTTGGTTATCTCCACGCCGTGGTCGGCGGCGAAGACGAAGGCGCAGACGACGCTCTCCGGATAGAAGAGCTGGCTCGCGTCCGGCTCGGCCACGGTGATGCCCGAGACCTTCACACCGGGTGCGACGCCCGCGACACCGATGCCGTTGCGGGCGGCGGCGATCTCCCCCGCGACATGGGTGCCGTGGTAGTGGTCGGCGTCCACGGGGCGCCACGCGCCGTACGTGGTGTCCGGCTTGCCGCCCACGCAGTTCGCGGACTGCGAGGGGGAGAAGTTCGGGGCGATGTCCGGGTGGGTGTCGTCGACGCCGACGTCGATCACGGCGACCGTCACGCTCTTGCTGCCCGGGTTGATCTTCGCGGCCTTGTCGGCGCCGATCGCGCGCAGGTCCCACTGGTCGGCTTCCAGGGGCTCCTCGCCCGAGGCGGCAGTCCTGGAGACCTTGGCGGCCTCGGCGGCGGACAGCATCTGCGCCGCGCCCTCGTCCGTCGTCCCCGCGGCCGTCAGCGGCGCGGTGCGGGTCGCGCCCGCCGACTGCACCCCGCGCACGGCGCGGATCTGCTTGCCGAAGTCCGGGTTGGCCGAATGGACGACGATCACGCCGATCTTCTCGTAGGCGATGACGACGGTGCCGCCCGCCGCGGTGATCGCCTTCTCCACCGACTCGATCGTGCGGTGGTCCGTCCTGGTGTTGACCACGTACGCGAGGTTGGGGCCGTCCGCGCTGGGCGTGGCGGACGCGGTCAGCGGGGCGGCCGACGCGGCGCCCGGCAGGAAGCCGAGCGAGGCGGTGAGGGACAGGACGACCGGCACCGCGAGGGCGAGGCGACGTCTGGAACGCAGATGAGCCATGGGATCTCCACATCATCCGGAAACGAAAGCCGCCCGAACACAGGTGGTGCTCGGGCAGGTGCGTGATGGTGCTGAGGCTGGTGCGGGTGGCGCTTCGACAGGTGCATGACGAGTACTGCAGGCCGAAGCTATCTCCCGTCCCAGCTGGCCAGCAATGACTTCCGGAGATGACTTCCGAAAGAAGTCGGGGGAGTTGAACCGGTCCACGCGTGGCGCCGTGACCTTGAGCAGGGAGCCCGAGGACGATCGAGCCCCCTGTTGGATCACGTACGGAAGCAATGCCGTCGCTCCCGGTTGTGTGATCCAGGTCACTGTGAGGTCGCAACCGTATGTCCGCACCCCAGCCGTCCCCGTCCGCGAGCCCCGACTCGCCCCCGTCCACCGTCGTAACCGCACCCGCAACGCGAGGAGACTTCGTGGCTACCGACGCACCGCCCCCTTCGAAGGCCGATCCCCGGCTGCCCTCGACCGAGCAGTTCGTCGAGGTGCAGGAGAGCGCCGAGTTCGCCGAACTGCGGCGCGCGCACCGCTCCTTCGCCTTCCCGCTGACCGTCGCCTTCATCGCCTGGTACCTGCTGTACGTCCTGCTCTCGAACTACGCGGGCGACTTCATGGGCACCCAGGTGGTCGGCAACATCAACGTCGCCCTGGTCCTGGGGCTCGCCCAGTTCCTCACCACCTTCCTCATCGCCTGGTGGTACTCGCGGTACGCCGCCGCGAAGCTCGACCCCAAGGGCGAGGCGATCAAGTCCCGGCTGGAGGGCGACGCATGAGCCCCGTACAGACGACCGTGCTCGCCGCCGGTGAGGCCGGCCAGCACCGGCCGCTGATCATCACCCTCTTCGCGGTGTTCGTCGCCGCGACGCTCGTCATCACCGTCTGGGCGGGCCGCCAGACCAAGGACGCCGCCGACTTCTACGCGGGCGGCCGACAGTTCACCGCCTTCCAGAACGGCCTGGCCGTCTCCGGCGACTACATGTCCGCGGCCTCGTTCCTCGGCATCGCGGGCGCGATCGCCCTCTTCGGGTACGACGGTTTCCTCTACTCCATCGGCTTCCTGGTCGCCTGGCTGGTGGCCCTCCTCCTTGTCGCCGAACCGCTGCGCAACTCCGGCCGCTACACCATGGGCGACGTACTGGCGTACCGGATGCGCCAGCGCCCGGTACGTACGGCCGCGGGCACCTCCACCATCGTCGTGTCGATCTTCTACCTGCTGGCGCAGATGGCGGGCGCGGGTGTCCTGGTCTCGCTGCTCCTCGGCATCACCAGCGACGGCGGCAAGATCGGCATCGTCGCCCTCGTCGGCGTCCTGATGATCGTGTACGTCACCATCGGTGGCATGAAGGGCACCACCTGGGTCCAGATGGTCAAGGCCGTCCTGCTGATCATCGGCGCCCTGCTGCTCACCTTCCTGGTGCTGCTGAAGTTCAACTTCAACATCTCCGACCTGCTCGGCAAGGCGGCCGACAACAGCGGCAAGGGCGCGCCCTTCCTGGAGCCCGGCCTCAAGTACGGCGCCACGTCCACCACCAAGCTGGACTTCATCTCCCTGGGCATGGCGCTGGTCCTGGGCACCGCGGGCCTGCCGCACATCCTCATCCGCTTCTACACCGTGCCCACGGCGAAGACCGCGCGGAAGTCGGTGAACTGGGCGATCGGCCTCATCGGCGCCTTCTACCTGATGACCCTCGCCCTCGGCTTCGGCGCCGCCGCGCTGATCAAACCCGACGAGATCATCGCCTCCAACAAGGCGGGCAACACCGCCGCGCCACTCCTGGCACTGCACCTGGGAGGCGTCGATTCCAACTGGGGCGCCATCCTGCTCGCCTCGATCTCGGCCGTCGCCTTCGCCACGATCCTCGCGGTCGTCGCCGGCCTGACGCTGGCCTCGTCCTCCTCCTTCGCGCACGACATCTACGCGAACGTCATCAAGAGGGGGCAGGCCACGGAGAAGCAGGAGATGGCCGCCGCCCGCTACGCGACGGTGGGCATCGGAGCCGTGTCCATCCTGCTGGGCGCCCTCGCCCGCGACCTGAACGTCGCGGGGCTGGTCGCGCTCGCCTTCGCGGTCGCCGCCTCCGCCAACCTTCCGACGATCCTCTACAGCCTCTTCTGGAAGCGGTTCACCACCCAGGGCGCACTGTGGTCGATCTACGGCGGTCTGATCACGGCGGTCGGCCTGGTGCTGTTCTCGCCGGTGGTCTCGGGCAAGCCCACCTCGATGTTCCCCGACGTCGACTTCCACTGGTTCCCGCTGGAGAACCCGGGCCTCATTTCGATCCCGGTCGGCTTCCTGCTGGGCTGGCTCGGCACGCTCCTGTCCAAGGAGGAGCCGGACGCCGGCAAGTACGCCGAGCTGGAGGTGCGGTCCCTGACGGGCACCGGAGCACACTGATCGCCCTCGCCGACGGCCGCGTCGTAGATCTCTACGACGCGGCCGCGTCGCGTCTCGTGGGATCCGGCCGGGGTTGATGTCAGCCGTGTCACGTAGGCTCGATCGTGTCGAGTAGAAGTGATCCGCAACGAGGGAGGGGGCCCACGTGCTCATCGACACCTATGGCCGAGTGGCTACCGACCTGCGCGTCTCACTGACGGACAGGTGCAATCTCCGGTGTACGTACTGCATGCCCGAAGAGGGCCTGCAGTGGCTGGCCAAGCCCGACCTGCTCACGGACGACGAGATCGTCCGTCTCATCGGGATAGCGGTCACCCGCCTCGGTATCACCGAGGTCCGCTTCACCGGCGGCGAACCCCTGCTGCGCCCCGGCATCGTGGGCATCGTGGAGCGGGTCGCCGCGCTCGAACCCCGCCCCCAGACGTCCCTGACGACCAACGGCATCGGCCTCAAGCGCACCGCCGCCGCCCTGAAGGCCGCGGGTCTGGACCGGGTGAACGTCTCGCTGGACACCCTGCGCCCCGACGTCTTCAAGGCCCTCACCCGCCGTGACCGACACCAGGACGTCATCGCGGGCCTCGAAGCCGCCCGCGACGCCGACCTGACCCCCGTCAAGGTCAACTGCGTCCTGATGCCGGGCCTCAATGACGACGAGGCCCCCGACCTCCTGGCCTGGGCGGTGGAGCACGACTACGAACTGCGCTTCATCGAGCAGATGCCCCTGGACGCCCAGCACGGCTGGAAGCGCGAGGGCATGGTCACCGCGGGCGACATCCTCGCCTCGCTGCGTACGCGCTTCGCGCTCACCGAGGAGGGCGTCGACGAGCGGGGTTCCGCCCCGGCCGAGCGCTGGCTCGTGGACGGCGGCCCGCACCGCGTCGGCGTGATCGCCTCGGTCACCCGCCCGTTCTGCGCGGCCTGCGACCGTACGCGCCTCACGGCCGACGGCCAGATACGCAACTGCCTGTTCGCCACCGAGGAGACCGACCTGCGCACCGCCCTCCGCTCGGACGCCCCCGACGAGGAGATCGCCCGCGTCTGGCGCCTCGCGATGTGGGGCAAGAAGGCGGGCTCGGGCCTGGACGACCCGTCGTTCCTCCAGCCGGCCAGACCGATGTCCGCGATCGGCGGCTGAGAGCGCCCCCTCAGGGGCGCGGGGCTGTGACACATGCTGCTCCGCCGCGTGGGCGCGACAAGCCACGGACGACCCGAACTTCCAGAACCGCTCAGCCCTCCGGCTCCTCCCAGTCCTCCAGCCGCACCACGTCCTTCAAGAAGCCCCGCACACCGAGGAACTTGGACAGGTGCTCGCGATGCTCCTCGCAGGCGAGCCACGTCTTGCGCCGCTCGGGCGTGTGCAGCTTCGGGTTGTTCCAGGCGAGCACCCACACGGCATCGGTGCGGCAGCCCTTGGCGGAGCACTGCGGAGTGCTGGGGGCCGGGGACATGTCGGGGAGCGGGAAAGTCACGCCTCAACCCTAAACGGCCCCGAAAAGGCGACGCCGAGCAGCCACGGGGGGAGCTGCCCGGCGTCGGTCTGTCGCTCCGACGGGGGATGCGGAGCGCGTACGAAGTATGTCACGGGTAGCCCGCTGCCCGGCACCGGAACAACATGATTGATCTGAGCTTTTCTTGAGCTTGGTGCGCGATCGGATTCCGTTTTCGGCGGATCCCCCGTGGTCAGGTGAGGGTCGAGTCGGGCTCGGCCCGCTCGTGCTGCCCGCCTCCCGGACGCGCCCCGGGGTCGGTCACGACGTCCTCCGGGACGGATTCCGCGGAGGCGTCCGGGCGCGGCGGCGCGATCATCGCAGGGCCGGGCAGAGTGACGAACGTCGACGGCAGCGAGGGGGCGTTCTCCCGTCCGGCGTTGGCGATCACCACGGCTACGTAGGGGAGGACTATGCCGAGCACCAGTGCGACGATCGCGACGTGCCGCTCCACGTTCCAGAGGGTCGCGGCGAGGATCACGGAGACCGTGCGGACGGACATCGAGATGACATAGCGACGCTGCCTGCCGCGGACGTCCTCGTCGAGCCCCTGCCTGGCCCCGGTGATCCGGAAGACCTGGCTTTTGCTCTGCTTCCGCATCACGTTCCACCACCTGCCCTGTGTCGGACTCTCCCCGGCCCGTACCCGGTCCGAACCCGGTCTGGGAAGCAGGCCCGAACACGTCCCACGTTACGCCGCGACTCCGTCGCCTTCGAGACCGGGGCGGGTTCGGCCTGGGTGGACATGATGCGCCGTACCGCGTACGGCCGCGCCCGACATGCGCCGTATGGCGCACACGCCGAGACTGGGCGTAATGCTCACGTAGAGCCGTACTAGGAGGCAGACATGGGCTGGTTGTGGGCGATCATCGTGGGCTTCGTGCTGGGGCTGCTGGCCAAGGCGATCCTTCCGGGCAAGCAGCACAGCCCACTCTGGCTGACCACCATCTTCGGCATCCTCGGAGCCATCGTCGGCAACGCGATCGCCCGGGCGCTCGGTGTCGCCGAGACCCGGGGCATCGACTGGAGCCGCCACGCCTTCCAGCTCGTGGCCGCGATCATCATCGTCTTCCTCGGCGACATGGCCTACATGGCGCTGCGGGGCAACAAGCAAAGAGCCTGACGAACAAGCGCGAAGCCCGATGACGAGGTACGACGAGGGGGCGGTCTCCCGCACGGGAAACCGCCCCCTCGTCGTGTCCAGGCCTCAGCGACTCGTGTCTAGGCCTCTGTGACCTCCACCGCCGCCAGGTTCTTCTTGCCCCGGCGCAGCACCAGCCAGCGCCCGTGCAGCAGGTCTTCCTTGGCGGGGACCGCGTCCTCGGTGGTGACCTTGACGTTGTTCACGTAGGCACCGCCCTCCTTGACCGTGCGGCGCGCGGCCGACTTGCTGGCCACCAGGCCGACCTCCGCGAAGAGGTCCACCACCGGGCCGAGCTCGGCGACCTGGACGTGCGGCACCTCGGAGAGCGCCGCGGCCAGCGTCCTCCCGTCGAGCTCGGTCAGCTCGCCCTGGCCGAAGAGGGCCTTGGACGCGGCGATCACCGCGGCCGTCTGGTCGGCGCCGTGCACCAGCGTCGTCAGCTCCTCGGCCAGCGCGCGCTGGGCGGCGCGGGCCTGGGGGCGCTCCTCGGTCTGCTTCTCCAGCTCTTCCAGTTCCTCGCGGGACTTGAAGGACAGGATCCGCAGGTACGTCGAGACATCACGGTCATCCACGTTCAGCCAGAACTGGTAGAACGCGTACGGCGTCGTCATCTCGGGGTCGAGCCAGATGGCGCCGCCCTCGGTCTTGCCGAACTTGGTGCCGTCCGCCTTGGTCATCAGCGGTGTCGCCAGCGCGTGCACGTCGGCGTGCGGCTCCAGGCGGTGGATCAGGTCCAGGCCCGCCGTGAGGTTGCCCCACTGGTCGCTGCCGCCCTGCTGCAACGTACAGCCGTGGCGTCGGTACAGCTCCAGGAAGTCCATGCCCTGCAAAAGCTGGTAGCTGAACTCCGTGTAGCTGATGCCTTCCTCGGACTCCAGGCGCCGGGCCACGGAGTCCTTCGTCAGCATCTTGTTGACGCGGAAGTGCTTGCCGATGTCCCGCAGGAACTCGATGGCCGACAGGCCGGCCGTCCAGTCCAGGTTGTTCACCATGACCGCGGCGTTCTCGCCCTCGAAGGACAGGAACGGCTCGATCTGCGAGCGCAGGCGCGTCACCCAGTTCGCGACCGTCTCCGGGTCGTTCAGCGTGCGCTCGGCGGTCGGGCGCGGGTCGCCGATCTGGCCCGTCGCGCCACCGACCAGGGCCAGCGGGCGCAGGCCCGCCTGCTGGAGGCGACGCATGGTGAGGACCTGCACCAGGTGCCCCACGTGCAGACTGGCCGCGGTCGGGTCGAAGCCGCAATAGAACGTGACGGGACCGTCCGCGAGCGCCTTGCGCAAAGCCTCTTCGTCGGTGGACAGGGCGAACAGCCCCCGCCACTTCAGCTCGTCGACGATGTCCGTCACGGTTCTCGTATCTCCTTGAGTGGTCTCGTGAATCAGGTACGAGGTTATACGCCCTGGCTGACAGAGCTCATATTGAAGTCGGGCACCCTCAGCGCGGGCATCGCAGCCCTAGTGAACCAGTCGCTCCACTCACGGGGCAGCGTCTTTTCCGTGCGCCCCGCCTCCGTCGCCCGCGACAGCAGGTCCACCGGCGACTCGTTGAACCGGAAGTTGTTCACCTCGCCGACGACCTGGCCGTTCTCGACGAGGTAGACGCCGTCCCGGGTGAGCCCCGTGAGCAGCAGCGTCGCCGGGTCGACCTCGCGGATGTACCAGAGGCAGGTCAGCAGCAGACCGCGCTCGGTGGCGGCGACCATCTCCTCCAGGGAGCGGTCCTCGCCGCCGTCCAGGATCAGGTTGCCGATGATCGGGGCGACGGGCAGCCCGGTGAGGCCCGCGCTGTGCCGGGTGGTGGAGAGACGGTTCAGCGTGCCCTCGCGCACCCAGTCCGTCGCCGACAGGGGCAGCCCGTTGTCGAAGACGGAGGCGTCGTCGCCCGAGGAGTGCGTGAGCACGAAGGGCGCGGACTCGAGCCCCGGCTCGTTCGGGTCGCTGCGCAGGGTCAGCGGCAGCTCGGTGAGCTTCTCGCCGACACGGGTGCCGCCGCCGGGCTTGCTGAAGACGGTCCGGCCCTCGGCCGCGTCCCGGGCCGCCGCCGACCACATCTGGTAGATCAGCAGATCCGCGACGGCGGTCGGCGGCAGCAGCGTCTCGTAGCGGCCTGCGGGCAGGTCGACGCGCCGCTCGGCCCATCCGAGCCGGGTCGCCAGCTCGGCGTCCAGGGCGGCCGGGTCGACGTCCTTGAAGTCCCGCGTGGACCGCCCCGCCCATGCCGAGCGCGTCCGGTCGGGCGACTTGGCGTTGAGTTCCAGCGTCCCGTTCGGCTGGTCGTGGCGAAGGCGCAGCCCCGTCGACGTACCGACATAGCTGGAGACGAGCTCGTGGTTGGCGAAGCCGTACAGCTCGCGTCCGCCGGCACGGGCGCGGGCGAAGGACTCGCCGAGCGCCGGGGCGAAGTCGGCGAAGACGGCGGAGGAGGTCTCGGTGGGCGCGTCGGTGAAGTCGGGGGACTCCGGCACGCCGGTGACCAGCGGCTGGGCGTCCTCGGCGGGCCCCGCGCCGCGTGCCGCCGCCTCCGCGGCCCGCACCAGGGGTTCCAGCTCGTCCGCGGTCACGGCCGAGCGCGAGACGACCCCGGAGGCCGTGCCCTCACGGCCGTCGACGGTCGCGATGACGGTCAGGGTGCGCCCGCGCGTGACCCCGTTCGTGGTCAGCGCGTTGCCGGCCCAGCGCAGGTTGGCGGTCGAGTGCTCGTCGGCGATCACGACGCAGCCGTCGGCGCGGGAGAGTTCGAGGGCGCGCTCGACGACCTCGTGCGGCTTGTTCGTACGGGCGCTCATCGACCGGCCTCCTGAGTCGTGTTGAGGATATTGACCCCCTGGAAGAGAGCCGACGGGCAGCCGTGCGAGACCGCCGCGACCTGACCCGGCTGGGCCTTGCCGCAGTTGAAGGCACCGCCCAGGACGTACGTCCCCGGACCACCCACTGCAGCCATCGAACCCCAGAAGTCGGTGGTCGTGGCCTGGTACGCGACATCCCGCAGCTGCCCGGTGATCCGGCCGTTCTCGATCTTGAAGAACCGCTGGCCGGTGAACTGGAAGTTGTACCTCTGCATGTCGATGGACCAGGACCGGTCACCGACGACGTAGATGCCTCGGTCCACACCCCCGATCAGGTCCTCGGTCGAGTGCCCCGCGGGGTCCGGCTGGAGGGAGACGTTGGCCATGCGCTGTACGGGCACATGCCCGGGGGAGTCGGCGTAGGCGCACCCGTTGGACCGGTCGAAGCCGGTGAGCTTCGCGATCCGCCGGTCCAGCTGGTAGCCGACGAGGGTGCCGTCCTTCACGAGGTCCCAGGACTGCCCCTCGACGCCCTCGTCGTCGTACCCGATGGTCGCGAGGCCGTGCTCGGCGGTGCGGTCACCGGTGACGTTCATCCGCTCGGAGCCGTACCTCAGCTTGCCGAGCTGGTCGAAGGTGGCGAAGGAGGTGCCGGCGTACGCCGCCTCGTAGCCCAGCGCGCGGTCCAGCTCGGTCGCGTGGCCGATGGACTCGTGGATCGTCAGCCACAGGTTGGAGGGGTCGACGACGAGGTCGTACAGCCCCGCCTCGACGCTCGGCGCCCGCATCTTCTCGGCGAGCAGCTCCGGGATCCGCGCGAGCTCGGACTCCCAGTCCCAGCCGGTGCCCCTCAGGTACTCCCAGCCGCGTCCGACCGGCGGCGCGATGGTGCGCATGGAGTCGAACTCGCCGCTGGACTCGTCGACGGCGACGGCGGTGAGCTGCGGGTGCAGCCGCACGCGCTGCTGGGTGGTCACGGTCCCGGCGGTGTCGGCGTAGAACTTGTTCTCGTGGACGGTCAGCAGCGAGGCGTCGACATGGTTGACGCCGTCGGCCGCGAGCAGCCGCGCGCTCCAGTCCGCGAGCAGCCCGGCCTTCTCCTCGTCCGGCACGGAGAAGGGGTCGATGTCGTACGACGAGATCCACGTCTTCTCGGCGTGCACCGGCTCGTCCGCCAGCTCCACGCGTTCGTCGGAACCCGCCGCCCTGATCACCTGGGCCGAGAGCTTCGCCATCGCCACGGCCTGCGACGCGACCTTCGCGGCCGCGTCCATCGTCAGATCCACACCTGACGCGAACCCCCAGGTCCCGCCGTGCACCACCCGCACCGCGTACCCCAGGTCCGTGGTGTCCGACGATCCGGCGGGCTTGGCGTCCCGCAGCCGCCAGGACGCGCTGCGCACCCGCTCGAACCGGAAGTCCGCGTGCTCGGCCCCGAGCGCGCGCGCCCGTGCGAGCGCGGCGTCGGCCAGGGCCCGCAGTGGCAGTGCCGTGAAGGCTTCGTCGATGGAATGAGGCACGGAGGTCTCCCTGCTGTCGTGGCCTGTCGGGTCCGATCATGTCGCGCGGGCGGGTGCGGGGGCCACATTTTTCCGTTCGCGCATCGAGGCTTTCTGTAGGGATCCGACAGTGAGTCCCCCGCGCCACTGTCGGTGCCGGATTCTCCGGGAGGCGTGGGGGACCGATAGGTTTCCAAGGAAGGCGCCTGTCTTGCAGGGGTTTCAGACAGCTATCGAAAGGGTGATCCGTTGAGCCGCTCGGTTCTCGTCACCGGAGGCAACCGGGGCATCGGCCTCGCCATCGCCCGCGCGTTCGCCGATGCCGGCGACAAGGTCGCGATCACATACCGCTCGGGTGAGCCGCCGGCTGCCCTCACCGCATTGGGCTGCCTCGCCGTCAAGTGCGACATCACCGACACCGAGCAGGTGGAGCAGGCCTACAAGGAGATCGAGGCCGAGCACGGCCCCGTCGAGATCCTGGTCGCCAACGCGGGCGTCACCAAGGACCAGCTTCTGATGCGGATGTCCGAGGAGGACTTCACCTCCGTCCTCGACACCAACCTGACCGGCGCCTTCCGGGTCGTCAAGCGTGCCAACCGTGGGATGCTCCGTGCCAAGAAGGGGCGGGTCGTCCTCATTTCGTCGGTCGTGGGGCTGCTCGGCTCCGCGGGGCAGTCGAACTACGCCGCCTCCAAGGCCGCCCTTGTCGGCTTCGCGCGTTCACTCGCCCGCGAACTCGGCTCGCGCAACATCACCTTCAACGTCGTCGCGCCCGGTTTCGTCGACACCGACATGACCAAGGCGCTCACCGACGAGCAGCGTGCGGGCATCGTCGCCCAGGTGCCGCTCGGCCGGTACGCTCAGCCCGAGGAGATCGCCGCGACGGTGCGGTTCCTCGCCTCGGACGACGCCTCGTACATCACTGGAGCCGTCATTCCGGTTGACGGCGGACTGGGAATGGGTCACTGATCACCATGAGCGGAATCCTCGAGGGCAAGCGCGTCCTGATCACCGGTGTGCTGATGGAGTCCTCCATCGCCTTCCACACCGCCAAGCTGGCCCAGGAGCAGGGCGCCGAGATCATCCTGACCGCGTTCCCGCGGCCCACGCTGACCGAGCGCATCGCCAGGAAGCTCCCCAAGCCCACCAAGGTCATCGAGCTCGACGTGACCAACGACGAGCACCTGGCGCGTCTCGCCGACGTCGTCGGTGAGGAGCTGGGCGGCCTCGACGGCGTCGTGCACTCCATCGGCTTCGCGCCGCAGGACGCCCTCGGCGGCAACTTCCTCAACACCCCCTTCGAGTCGGTCGCCACGGCCATGCACGTCTCGGCGTTCTCCCTGAAGTCGCTGACCATGGCCTGCCTGCCGCTGATGCAGAACGGCGGCTCGGTCGTCGGCCTCACCTTCGACGCGCAGTACGCCTGGCCGCAGTACGACTGGATGGGCCCGGCCAAGGCCGCCCTGGAGTCCGTGAACCGCTACCTCGCCCGCGACCTGGGCAAGCAGAACGTGCGCTCCAACCTGATCTCGGCGGGCCCGATCGGCTCCATGGCCGCCAAGTCCATCCCGGGCTTCGGCGAGCTCGCCTCCGTCTGGGACACCCGGGCGCCCCTCGAGTGGGACCTCAAGGACCCGGAGCCGGCCGGCCGCGGTGTTGTCGCGCTGCTGAGCGACTGGTTCCCGAAGACCACCGGCGAGATCATCCACGTGGACGGCGGACTGCACGCCATCGGCGCCTGATTTCCCCCATCTGGCCGACGCCCCGATTCCCGCAACGCGGGGAGCGGGGCGTCGCCCGTTCGGCCTAGTCGGCCGGGCGTCCCGGGCATCGCAACGCGCACGCTGGAACTACGCACCGCCCCGCAGCCGTACGGCCGAGGAGGTCCCCCTTGTGCGCCTGTCCCGCCGTTTTGCCCCGGTGTTCGCCGCTGTCGCCTTCATGATGGTTCTGCCGTACGACGCCGTGCCCCACACGCGTGTAGTGCACGGAAATCTCCCCGTCCCCCAGCCTTTCGGCGCTGAGTGCCGCACCACGGTCCAGGGTTCGCACGTGACCGCGTACTGCCACAACCCCTACCCGGAGACCGACCGGGTCGCCCTGCACATCGAGTGCGACCGCTGGTGGGACATCGACACCGACACCGACCCGGTCGACGCGGGCCCCGCGATGACGGTCCGGCTGGCCGGCCGGTGCTGGGAGGAGGTCCGGTCGGCGTGGGTCAGCCACCAGAAGTGACCGTGTTCGTCAGCGGTCGGAGGCCGAGGGCCTGAGCCGTCCCGGACGGCACTGGAACGGATAGCCCCCGGCTTCCGCGCCTGCCGTCTCCGTGTCCCCCGCGCGGATCGCGTCGACGAGCCGCGCGTGGTCCATGTACGTCTCCGGCGTCAGCTTCCCGCCGACGTCCTCGCGCAGCCAGTCGCGCAGTACCTCGCCCAGGTCCGCGTACATCGCCGTCATGACGTCGTTGTGGGACGCGGCCACCACCGCCAGGTGGAAGGTCGCGTCGGCGGCCACGAAGGCCTCCGCGTCGCCCGACTCCCAGGCCTCCTCCCGCCGTACGAGCAGCGCGTCGAGCTGCTTCAGATCGCGCTCGGTGCGCCGCTCGGCGGCCAGCTTCGCCGCGCTCGACTCCAGCGTGGCGCGCAGCTCCGCGATGTGCCGCGGATCGGCGTCGGCGAAGCGCCGATGCATCACGCCCGCGAGTTCGCTGGTCGCCACGACGTAGGTGCCCGAGCCCTGGCGGATGTCGAGCAGACCGTTGTGGGCCAGCGCGCGGACGGCCTCACGGACGGTGTTGCGAGCGACGCCCAGCTGGTCGACGAGCTCCGGCTCGGTGGGGATGCGGGAGCCGACCGGCCACTCGCCCGAGGTGATCTGGTTCCGCAGCTCGGCGATGACCTGCTCGGACAGCGCCGAACGGCGGGGGTGGCTCAGCGGCATGGCGGTCCTTCGTACGGGCCCGGTGTGATCGTTCGCGCGGGGCCGGAGAATCCGGAGATTAACGCAACGGGATTGGACAGCCAATCATCCCATGATTCTATGATGGGCCTCATGGTGAGCGAGGAGACCCGGACGACGACGTCCACACCCATACGCAGTTCCCCCGAGGGCACGGAGCCCCGATCGCAGCCCACGCGCGCGTGGACGACGCGGCTGGTGACGGTCGGCATCGTCCTCACGGCCCTCAACCTGCGCCCCGCCATCACCAGCTTCGGCGCACTCCTGGAAGACGTGCGCGACGGGCTCGGCATGAGCGGAAGCGTCGCCGGACTGCTCACCTCCGTACCCCCGCTCTGCTTCGCCGTCTTCGGCGTCATGGCGCCGCGCCTCGCCCGCCGCTTCGGACCCGGCGCGGTCGTCTGCGCCGGAATGGTCGCCATCACGGCGGGGCTCGCGATCCGGCCGTACACCGGGAGCGCGGTCGGCTTCCTGGCCGCCAGCGCCCTCGCACTGATGGGTATCGCCGTCAGCAACGTCCTGATGCCGGTGATCGTCAAACGCTGGTTCCCGGACCGGGTCGGCTCCATGACCGGCCTCTACTCGATGGCGCTCGCCCTGGGCACCTCGGCCGCGGCGGCGGTGACCGTGCCCGTGACCGACGCCCTGGGCGGCGGCTGGCAGTCGGGCCTCGCGGTGTGGGCAGGCCTGGCGGCGGCCGCCGTACTGCCGTGGATCGCGCTGGGACGCGCGCGGGGCGCCGATTCCCGCGACGGCGAGCCGGCGCGGGCGGCACACCCCGCCCCGCGGGAACCCGGCGCACTGCGCATCACCCGCAGCCGGACCGCCTGGGCGCTCGCCGTCTTCTTCGGACTCCAGGCCACCGCCGCGTACATCACGATGGGCTGGATGGCGCAGATCTTCCGCGACGCGGGTGTCTCCGCGGGCACCGCGGGGCTGCTTCTCGCCGTCACGATGGTGATGGGCGTGCCCCTGGCCTTCGTCATCCCTCGCCTCGCCACCCGCATGCCCCACCAGGGGCCGATCGTGGTCGCGCTCGGTGTCTGCGGCCTCGCGGGATACGCGGGCCTCTACCTCGCCCCGGCGGGCGGAGCCTGGGCCTGGGCCCTCCTGCTCGGTGTCTCCAACTGCGCCTTCCCACTGGCCCTCACCATGGTCGGCATGCGGGCCAGGACCGGTGCGGGTGTCGCCCAGCTGTCGGCGTTCGCGCAGAGCACCGGGTATCTGATCTCGATCCCCGGACCCCTCCTCGTGGGCGTGCTCTACCAGCACAGCGGCGGCTGGGGGCTGCCGATCGCGCTCATGGCCGCCCTGATGATCCCGCAGATCGCGGTGGGCGTCCTGGCCGGCCGGGACCGCACGGTGGAGGACGAGGCCGCGCCCGGCCGCCGCGCCTGAGACCCCCCGAGGGCGGAGGTAGGGACGAAGGGTGCGAGACTGGCCGTATGGCGCTCGACCCGAACCCCCAGAACGGCCAGAAGAAGCTGCTGCTCGTGCTCGGCGCGATGCTGGCCATCACCGTGATCATCGGCATCATCGCGTCGATCGCCTCACCCTGACCGCCGCCGCGGACCCCCTGGGACGCCGATGGTGGGGCTAGCCCCCCTGTCCCCTAGGGGGTGAGTGTCAGGGTCAAGTGGGTGGATCACCGGATGGGTTGACGGCCCAGGAATCCGTAACTTTGAGTTGTGGCCGCGAGGACGCGGGCCACGGAGCACTCGAAGCCCCACGGAGGCGGCATGTCGGCCCGTACGCACACCCGGCCCCACCCGCCGACCCCGGGCGGCGTGGACATCCGGCTGCCCTGGTGGGCCCTCGCCCTGCCTGCTCTCGCCTTCGTCGCCCTGCTGCTCCTGATACTGAACCCGGCGGACGCGCACGCCGCGGGCGGCGACCCCGCGATCACCCACCTCTTCGAGCGCGTCCAGCAGACGGTGCTGCGCCAGACCCCCTGAGCACCCCTGGGGGAGCAGGTCAACTCTCAGCGCCGCATGGCGTGTTTCATGCGAAGCTGGGACCCATGAGCGTCGCAGAACCCCGCAGGATTGTCCTCTTCCGGCATGCGAAAGCCGACTGGCCACAGGTGTCCGACCACGAGCGGCCGCTCGCTGACCGGGGCCATAAGGACGCCGTCCTCGCCGGACGCAAGCTGGCCGACACCGGGATCCCTTTCGATATGGCCCTCTGCTCCACGGCGACCCGCACCCGGGAAACCTGGAAACTCGCCGTCCACGAGCTCCCGCACCGGCCGAAAACCGTCTATGAGGAGCGGCTCTACGAGGCCTCGCCCGGCGAGCTGATCGCCGTACTCAACGAGACCCCGGACGACGCGCACAACGTGGTCCTGATCGGCCACAACCCCGGCATCCAGGGCCTCGCCGACGTTCTGGCCGGACAGGCCGAGGGCGACACCCGCGCCCGGATGGCCGCCCACGGCTTCCACACGGGCGCCTACGCCGTGCTCTCGGTCGAGGGCTCCTGGAAATCCCTGGAGCCCGGAGTGTGCACGCTGACCGACTACTGGGCGCCGACCGAGTAACCCACCCCGACAGGGACGGGGGCCCGGCACCAGCACGGTGCCGGGCCCCCGCCGACGTATGTCCTGCCCTCAGTGGTCGCCGAGGTGCATGTCCGCCGCCTCGACCTCTTCGCGGGTGACACCCAGCAGATAGAGCACGGTGTCCAGGAAGGGGAAATTCACCGCGGTGTGCGCGGCCTGGCGGACGACGGGCTTGGCGTTGAAGGCGACGCCGAGACCGGCCGCGTTGAGCATGTCGAGGTCATTGGCCCCGTCGCCGATCGCCACGGTCTGGGCGAGCGGCACCCCCGCCTCGGCGGCGAAGCGGCGCAGCAGCCGTGCCTTGCCCGCGCGGTCCACGATCTCGCCGGTGACCCTGCCCGTCAGCTTCCCGTCGACGATCTCCAGCGTGTTGGCCTGCGCGAAGTCGAGCCCGAGCCGCTCCTTCAGATCGTCCGTGACCTGCGTGAATCCACCCGAGACGACACCAACTTGGAAACCGAGCCGCTTCAGCGTACGGATCAGCGTGCGCGCGCCCGGTGTCAGCCGCACCTCCTCGCGCACCTTGGTCACCACCGACTCGTCCAGCCCCTTGAGCAGCGCCACACGCGCGTGCAGCGACTGCTCGAAGTCCAGCTCCCCGCGCATCGCCGCCGCCGTCACCTCGGCGACCTGCTCCTCGCACCCGGCGTGCGCGGCGAAGAGCTCGATCACCTCGTCCTGGATGAGCGTCGAGTCCACATCCATGACGACCAGGCGCTGTGCCCTGCGGTGCAGCCCCGCCGCCACCACCGCGATGTCCACCCCGAGCGCCGCGGCCTCGGTCACCAGCGCGGTGCGCAGCGCCTCGGTCCCCGTACCGGACACGGCGAACTCGACCGCCGTCACCGGGTACTTGGCGAGCCGGAAGATACGGTCGATATTGCCGCCGGTCTTGGTGATCCGGGCGGCGATCGCGGCCGTCGACTCGGCGGTGAGCGGATGCCCGAGCACGGTGACGAGGGACCGCCCGAGGCCACGCGGCCGGTTGTCGCCGAGGCCGGAGATGATCTCCGCCTGCATCTTCATCGACTCCGCCCAGCTGTGGACGGTGGCCCGCAGATCGCCCTCCAGGCCGGCCGGCGGCTCGGTCACGAGCGCGCAGAGCACGATCCGGCCACGGGTGACGACCTGCTCGATGTCGACCACCTCGACGGAGTAGGCGGCGAGGGTGTCGAAGAGTCCGGCCGTGATACCCGGCCGGTCCTTGCCGAAGATCTTGACGAGGAGAGTGGGGACCTCGGGGGTCTGCAAAGCGCTCATGGTGACTCCACCGTATCCGGCACCCAGTGCCTTCCGCCCCTGAGGTCCGTCCAGCGGACGGGGAACACTGGGTGTCGGTGCGGTGTCGAGCGCGTTGCCCGGCAACGGCGATCAGTTCTGCCGCCCCGGACTCGGCGGCGCGGAGGGTCCCTGGTCGGGCGGCGGCTGCGGCGGAGGCGGCACATTGCGCCCCCGTGGCCGCCGCTTCTGTGGTCCGGGTGGCGGCGCCATCGGCCGGACGACCGTCGGCGCGCCGTACACGTCGTCGGGCGGGCGCGGCCGCTCCGACGGCCGACCGTCGGCGGGTTCCCGCAGTGCGTCGGGCAGTCGCAGATAGGGATTGGTGTCGGGGTTCGCCGGCCGGTACGGCGCGCTCGGAGCGTACGGTCCGCTCTGCCCGGGGAGGTCAGGGGCGGGCGCGGTGACCGGGGGGCCCGCGTCACCCAGTGCCAGCGGCGCCGCCCGCCGCCCCGCGGCCCCGCTCGCGTAGGCCAGCAGCGCCCCCGCCGCCCCCGCGCCCGCACCCCAGGCGGCGCCGAGCAGCAGCGCCATGCCCAGATGCCCGTGCAACCGGATTCCGGCACCGAACGCGTCGATGCCGAACACCGACAGCGAGGCGTCCACGGACACGTCCGTCAGCCACGCCAGCAGCGGCAGCGCCAGCGCCGTCACGATGCCGAGCCGAAGAGCGCAGCGCCCGGCGAAACCGAGGGCGCCCCCTCCTCGTACATCGGGAGCAGCCGGTGTTCCCACCGAAGCCGCACCCTGCCCCCGTACAAAAGGCGTACGCGAAGCGGCGAGGACGCCCGCGAACAGCATCATGACCGCGGTCGCGACCCCCAACAGCCACACCCGTCCGTCGAGTTCGGCGAGCCTGCCCAGGGTGACGGGCTGATCGGAGTCGACGCTCAGCAACCGGTCCAGCGGGTGGGGGAGCAGCTTGGCGAGTTCGCCGGTGGCCTTGCCGTCCCAGGGCACGAAGAGGCCGATCGGGATGCCGAGCCACACCCCGTTGGGCGCGCCGAGCAGCGCGGCGCCCGCGATCAGCTTGGGATGGGGATCACCGATCGCCGCGTACGCCGCCGCCGCGAGGCCCGCGAGGACCGCCACCAGGAACACCGTGACCAGCGCGGACGCGGCCGGGCGCACCATCCGGTGCACGCCCTCCCAGCCGCGCGGCAGCGGGGTGCGCCGGGAGGCGAGCAGGGAGATCGCCAGGATTCCGGCCGCCCAGGCCGCGCCGCCGAGCAGCGTGGGCACCGTGTCGACGGTGAAGCCCACGGCCGCCTGTGCGTGCACCAGGTCGCCGATCTTGCCGGGCAGCAGTCCGCCGAGATCCCCGAGCCCGCCGGGGAGCTTGTCGGTGATGTTCCCGAGGCCGCCGCCGCCCGTCACCCGGTCGAGGCCGAGCTTGCTCCCGTCGATCGTGATGATGTCGTGCCCGGCCCAGGCGAGCCCGCCCAGCGTCGCCACGAACAGCACGACCACCGCGCCCGCGCGCGCGAGGAGTTCGGACGGCGCGATCACAACTCCCGCCCCGCGCAGGGAGCGCAGGAAGAAGAAGGAGAGCAGCAGCGCGCCCACCAGTCCCACGCCCAGTGGCGTGATCTGTATGGCCGTGTGCGCCTCCGCCCCCTTGAGACCGAAGGCCGACACATCGCCGGACGGTTTGACCGCACCATTGGCCCCAAGGGCCACCACCGCCGCGGTCATCGGCCCGAGCGAGCCCGCCGCGTCCGCGCCGACCAGATGCAGACCGAGCGCGGCCGTGCCCGCCATCGCGATCAACGCCCAGCTCACCGAGGCGATCGCGGACAACAGCACATCCCCCCAGGGCAGTCGCCTGCCGTGTCCCGCGGTGTCGATGCTCATCGTCAGACCCCCCGATCCGCGCCGCGGTGTCATCACCGCGGATGTCCCCCTCGCGTGGGATTACCACTCTCCGGGCCGGTTTCAACCCCGTCAACGGAAACGGGCAACCCGCCCGTACGCGCTCTTCACATGGCCCGACTTTCGGTCAGGGGCCTGCTCCTGAAATAGTTCCCCCCGATGTTCGACATCCCTAGACTCCCTGTGATGGGGGAACTTCGGGGGACAACTCAGTGGGGCATGGAGTGCCGGAACTCGTACTGGAATTGAATGGACGGACCTGGACGCTCGATGCGTCCAGGCCATACACCCTCGGACGTGATCCGCAGGGAGACGTCGTGCTTGACGACGCCAGGGTCTCCTGGCGTCACGCCACGATGAGCTGGGACGGCCGGAGTTGGGTCATCGAGGACCACGGCAGCACCAACGGCACCTTTGTGCAGGGGCAGCGGATCCATCGGATGGAGATCGGCCCCGGTTCGGCCGTGCACCTCGGCAACGCGACCGACGGCCCGCGCCTGAACCTCTCCGGCGCCGCGGCCGCCGTCGCGCAGCCTCAGCAGCAGCCCTACGCCGCGCAGGGCGCGAGCCCCGGCTGGGCCCAGCAGGCACCGCAGCAGCAGACGCCGGAACAGAGTCACCAGCAGCCGCAGCAGCCCGCGGCGCGAGTGCCGCAGCAGCAGGGACCCGGTGGTGGCGCGGGGGCGCCGCCGGTCTACGGCGACCGCAGCCCGACCACCTTCCACCAGCTCGACCTCGGCCGGGTGATGCGCATCGGTCGTGCGCTGGAGAACGAGCTGGTCGTCTCCGACCTCCAGGTCTCGCGCCACCACGCCGAGTTCCACGCGACGCCCGACGGCCGCTTCGAGATCCGCGACCTCGGCTCGCACAACGGCACCTACGTCAACGGCCAGCCGATCGCCAAGGGCGGCTCCGCGCTGCTCGGCCCGAACGACATCGTCGGCGTCGGCCACTCGACGTTCCGCCTGGTCGGCGACCGGCTCGAGGAGTTCGTCGACACCGGTGAGGTCTCCTTCTCGGCCCGCCATCTGACGGTGACGGTCGACGGCGGCAAGCAGATCCTCAAGGACGTCTCCTTCGGCGTCCCCGAGAAGTCGCTCATCGCGGTCATCGGCCCCTCGGGCTCCGGCAAGTCGACGCTCCTGAAGGCGCTCACGGGCTACCGCCCCGCCAACCAGGGTGACGTCCTCTACGACAACCGGAACCTGTACAAGCAGTTCGCCGAGCTGCGTCAGCGCATCGGTCTGGTCCCGCAGGACGACATCCTGCACAAGGAACTCACCGTCAAGAAGGCCCTCAAGTACGCGGCCAAGCTGCGCTTCCCCGCCGACACCACGACGGCCGAGCGTGAGGCCCGCATAGACGAGGTGCTGCGCGAGCTGAAGCTGGACATCCACAAGGAGAAGAAGGTCACCTCCCTCTCCGGCGGCCAGCGCAAGCGCGTCTCGGTGGCCCTGGAGCTGCTGACGAAGCCGTCGCTGATCTTCCTGGACGAGCCGACCTCAGGTCTCGACCCGGGCATGGACCGGGACGTCATGCAGCTGCTGCGCGGCCTCGCCGACGACGGCCGTACCGTCCTCGTCGTCACGCACTCCGTGGCCGAGCTGGCGATCTGCGACAAGCTGCTGGTGATGGCACCGGGCGGTTCGGTCGCGTACTTCGGTCCGCCGGAGGAGGCCCTCAACTTCTTCGGCTACGAGACCTGGGCCGACGTCTTCTCCGCCTTCGAGAACTACCGCGACTACGACTGGGCGGGCCGCTGGAAGGGCTCGCAGCACTACCAGATGTATGCCGCGGACATCGACGCCGTCGCTCCGCAGTCGGCCAATGTGACGCCGCCGCAGGCGATGAAGCCGCCGAAGCCGCAGGGCTGGTTCTCCCAGCTCAGCACGCTGGTACGGCGCTATGTGTCGGTGATCGTGTCCGACAAGGGCTTCCTGGCGCTGACGGTGATCCTGCCGGCCGTGCTCGGCGCGGTGAGCCTGCTCATCGACCCGAACAAGACCCTGCTGGTGAACCCGCAGGTGAACCCGAAGACGGGCGCGCACGTGCCGAACGGCACGGCCACCACGGTGCTGCTGATCCTCGCGGTCGGCGCCTGTTTCGCGGGCGCGGCGAACTCCGTCCGTGAGCTGATCAAGGAACGGGTGATCTACGAGCGGGAGCGCGCCACCGGCCTGTCACGCTCGGCGTACCTGATGTCCAAGGTGGTCGTGCTCGGCGTGGTCACCGTGCTGCAGGGCGCCATGGTCGGCGCGATCGGTTTCACCAGCCGCACCAAGCCCACCGAGGGCGTGGTCTTCGGCCATTCGGTGCTGCTGGAACTCTCCATCCCGATCATGGCGCTGGGCTTCGCCTCGATGATGTTCGGCCTGGTCATCTCCTCGCTGGTGAAGACGGCCGAGAAGACCATGCCGCTGCTGGTCATGTTCGCGATCATCCAGGTCGTGTTCACCGGCTGTCTGTTCATCCTGAACGGCAAGATCGGCGTCAACGAGTTCTCGTACCTGATGCCCTCGCGCTGGGCGGTCGCCGCCGCCGGCGCCACGCTGGACTTCAACAACATCAGTCCGAACACGGACGACCCGTCCAGCACGGACCCGCTGTGGAACCACACGGCGTCCGCCTACGGCATGGACATCGTCGCGCTGCTCGTCCTCGCCGCCGTCTGCGGCTTCTTCGTGGCGCGCTTCCTGCGCCGCCACGAGCCGGAGGTCATGCGCAAGTAGTCCCGCGCGTACGTACGCCGAAGGGCGGCACCCCAACACCGGGGTGCCGCCCTTCGGCATACTCGTCAGAGGTCCGCGCAGGCCTCAGTACGCGCTGTTGACGTTGTCCATCGAGCCGTACTTGTCGGCCGCGTAGTTGGCGGCGGCAGTGATGTTGGCGACCGGGTCGTAGATGTTCCACGAGGTGCCGGGCACGTGGTACGCCTTGAACGTCGGCGGGATGACCTGCAGCAGGCCCTTCGACGGGATGCCGTTGATGGCGTTGATGTCCCAGCCGTTGATGGCCATCGGGTTGCCCGAGGACTCGCGCATGATGTTGCGGTGCAGCCCGTTGTACGAACCCGGTATGCCCCTGCGCTTCATGATGTCGAGCGACTGGCGGATCCAGCCGTCGAGGTTGTTGGCGTACGTCTTCGTGGCGGCCGTCTTCAGGGCCACCGTCTTCATGGCGACCGTCTTGAAGGCGACCGTCTCGATCGCGGGGCGCTGCACGGAGCGGCTCGCGGCCTGCACCTTGCGCACGTTCTCGGCGGCCTTCTTGGCGGCGGCCGCGTCGGCGGCCTTCTTGGCGGCGTCGTCGGCCGCCTTCTTCTTCGCCTCGATGGCCTGGGTCTTCAGGCTCGTGCCGGCCAGCTGGTCGGTGAGGCGGGCCTGCACGTTCTTGATCGGCTGCTGGCTGAAGACGACCGGCGCCGCGGAGATGGCGGCGTCGTTCGTGGTGGTCTGCGTGTGGCTCGGCGCCAGCGAGAACGCGAGGGTCGCGGCACCGAGCGTGGCGACGCCGGCGATCGAGAGCTTGCGGACCTGGGTCAGCTTCGGACTATGGCCAGGAGTGCGGGTGTTCTTGGTCATGGCTGATGGACCTCTTCGAATAGCGCGGAGGTCGCTCCCGATCCGGTGGGGGACAGAGTGTTTCCGGATCTGGCGCCGTGGGGTGAAACCCGCGGTGCTGAGCGACGGGTGCCATTCTTAGCGGCCGCAAAATACCGTGGCAAAGGTGTGACGTACGACGGAAGGTAGTAGGCCCAGTAAGGGCAAATCGGGGCAGACTGTCACGTCTGCCCCGCTCACTATGCCCGCCTTTATCTCCTATGCACCTTCGTACGTGATGTGCGCCCTATGCGCGGGCTCACATCGGCCCTATGGAATTCTCACCGGCAGTTGCTGGAGCAACGCTCAGCGTGAGGCCCCTCGCTCGGGAGGATGAGGTGCACGTCCCCGAACTCGTGCCAGAGGTAGAGCCCGCTCAACGCCTCGCCGTAGCTGCGCTTGATCGCCGCCCGTCCCGCGATCGCCTCCAGCATCAGCAGATGCGAGGCCTCCGGCTCGTGCAGCCCGGTCAGCAGCCCGTCCACCACCCGCACACCCCGCTCCGGGGTCACCACGAGGTCCGTCCAGCCCTTCCGGGCCCGGACCACCCCGCCGGCGTCGACGGCCGACTCCACGGCGCGTACGGCCGTCGTACCGACCGCGAGGATCCGCCCCCCTCCCGCCCTCGCGGCGTTGATCAGCCGGGCCGACGCCTCCGGCACCTCGTACCGCTCCGGATACGGAGGCTCGTGGGCCTCCGCCGACGCGACACCGGTGTGCAGCGTGATCGGCGCGAACTGCACGCCCCGGCTCACCAGCTCCGCCACCAGGCGCGCGGTGAAGGGCCGCGCCGCGCTCGGCATCTCCGCACTGCCGCTCCCGTCGGCCGACGGCAGCGCGAACACCGTCTGGTAGACGGACAGCGGCTGGTCCCTCTGTGTATAGGAGTAGCGAATGGGGCGCCCGTGACGCCGCAGCAGCCCGAGCACGTCCGGATCCGACACCCGCCCCCACCACAGCCGCGAGCCGTACGGCGTCAGCGGCTCCTCCAGTACGAGGCGTACGTCCCCGGCAAGGCGCACCTGCGTCCCCGCCGGTCCGCCCGCGCGCGCACGTGTGGTGCCCCTCCCGTCGGGATCCCGCAGCTCGACGGCCCACCGTCCGTCATCGCCCCGCGTGGAGAAATGCACCACCACGCGCGTGTGCCCGATCCGCCCGTCCACGGCGGCCGCCAGCGTGGGGGAGGTGTTGACGATCAGCAGATCCCCCGCCCGCAGCCGCCGCGGCAGCTCCACGAACGCGTGATGCGACACCTCCGTACCGCACGACACGAGCAGCCGCACGGAGTCCCGGTCCCGCCCGGGCCCGCGCTGCTCGGCCGGCACCCGCGCCGACCGCTCCTCCGGAACCCGCACGGTCGTCGTCATCGCACCTCCAGCAGCGCCGGAGCGCCGTAGCGGCCACTGGCAGGGCGTTCGTCCAGCAGCCGCAGAAAGGCCGGAACCACGCTGTCCGGCGTCGGCCGCGGGTCGTCGTCGTCCGGGACGGCCGCCGCGTACAGGTCCGTGCCCATGTCCCCCGGGTCCACGGCCCACACCCGCAGCCCTGGCTCCTCCACGCCGAGCACGGCCGCCAGATGGTCCAGGGCGGCCTTGGACGCCCCGTACCCGCCCCACGTCTCGTACGCCTCCGCGGCCGCGTCCGAGCTGACGGCGACGACCGCGCCGGCCTCCGCCGCCCGCAGCAGCGGCAGCGCCTCCTGGACCAGACCCAGCGCCGCGACCACGTTGACCTCCAGGGCGTGGCGCAGCCCGTCCAGGGGCAGGTCCTCCAGACGCACCAGCGGCTCGGCGCCCAGCGCGCTCGCGTTGTGCACCAGCAGGTCCACGCCGCCGAGCCCACGGGCCGCCGCCACCAGCCCGGCGCGGTGCCCGGCGTCCCCGACATCCCCGGGCAGCGCCTCCACCCGGGTCCCGTACGCGGACAGCGCCTCCGCCGTCTCCTTCAGCACTCCCGCGGTCCTCGCGTCGAGCACCAGATCCCAGCCGCGCTCCGCCAAGGCCGCGGCGAGCGCCCGACCCAGCCCTTTCGAAGCACCCGTGATGATCGCTACCGGCATGACGTCCATCCCCTCGTCCCAGCACCGCCGCTCCCGGCGAGTGCCCTTCAACGTAGGAACCGGGCCGCCCCCGCCGCCTCGTGCCCTGGCCCCAATGACCTGGGGCCCTTCGCCCTAGGCCCACCGGCGTAGGCGGCCGCCACCACAGGACGGATACGCACTGTCACACCCCGCCGGTACGTTGGGGACATGAGCCAAGGCCCCCGGTCCGGTCTGTACGCGGTGAGCACCGCGCTGCTGGCCATGAGCAGGCACCTCGAGGTGCGCGACGTCCTCAAGACGATCGTCGCCTCGGCCCGTGAGCTGCTCGACGCGCAGTACGCGGCGCTCGGTGTGCCCGACGACCACGGAGGCTTCGCCCAGTTCGTGGTCGACGGCGTCAGCGACGCCCAGTGGAAGGCCATCGGCCCGCTTCCGCGCCAGCACGGAATCCTCGCCGCGATGCTGCACGAGGCCCGCCCCGAGCGCCTCGCGGACGTGCGCAAGGACCCCCGCTTCGAGGGCTGGCCCACCGCCCACCCCGACATGTCCGACTTCCTGGGCCTGCCCATCCGCGACGGCGACGAGGTCATCGGAGCCCTGTTCCTGGCGAACAAGAACAGGACGAATGAGAACAAGAAGGACTGCTCCGCGCCGGACGGCGGGTGTGGCTTCACCGAGGACGACCAGGAACTTCTCACGATCCTCGCCCAGCACGCGGCGATCGCCCTGACCAACGCCCGTCTCTACGAGCGCAGCCGCGAGCTCACCATCGCCGAGGAGCGCTCCCGGCTCGCCCACGAGCTCCACGACGCCGTCAGCCAGAAGCTTTTCTCCCTGCGCCTGACCGCGCAGGCCGCCGTCGCCCTCGTGGACCGCGACCCCGCACGCGCCAAGGGAGAGCTGCATCAGGTGGCCATGCTCGCCGCGGAGGCCACCGAGGAGCTGCGCGCCGCCGTCATCGAGTTGCGCCCCGCCGCCCTCGACGAGGACGGCCTGGTCGCCACCCTGCGCACCCAGATACAGGTCCTCGACCGCGCCCACTCCGCGCGCGTGACCTTCGCGAGCCACGGGGTGCGGGCGCTGCCCGCCGCCCAGGAGGAGGCCGTGCTGCGCGTCGCCCAGGAGGCCCTGCACAACGCGCTGCGGCATTCTGGAGCCGGCCGCGTCGACGTCACCCTGGAGAAGCACGGCCCCGGTGCCGTCCTGCGCGTCAGTGACGACGGCAGTGGCTTCGAACCCACGGCGACCCGCGCCGCGGGACGCCACCTGGGCCTGGTCTCCATGCGCGACCGGTCGAGCGGGGTCGGCGGCACCCTCAGCGTGGAATCGGCGCCCGGGAAGGGCACCACGATCGAGATGGAGGTTCCTGGTGGCTGACGCAATCAAGGTGCTGCTCGTCGACGACCACCAAGTGGTCCGCCGGGGCCTGCGCACCTTTCTTGAAGTGCAGGACGACATCGAAGTCGTCGGTGAGGCGTCCGACGGCGCCGAAGGGGTCGCCCGCGCCGAGGAGCTGAAGCCCGACGTCGTCCTCATGGACGTCAAGATGCCGGGCATGGACGGCATCGACGCGCTGCGCAAGCTCCGCGAACTCGCCAACCCCGCGCGCGTGCTGATCGTCACCAGCTTCACCGAACAGCGCACGGTCGTCCCGGCCCTGCGCGCGGGCGCCGCCGGCTATGTCTACAAGGACGTGGACCCGGACGCCCTCGCCGGAGCCATCCGCTCCGTGCACGCCGGGCACATCCTGCTCCAGCCCGAGGTGGCGGGCGTCCTGCTGTCCCAGGAGGACGCCAACTCGGGCCAGGGGAGAGGCGGCTCACTCACCGAACGGGAGCGCGAAGTGCTCGGCCTGATCGCGGACGGCCGCTCCAACCGGGAAATCGCACGCGCGCTCGTTCTCTCCGAGAAGACCGTCAAGACGCATGTCTCGAACATCCTGATGAAGCTCGACCTCGCCGACCGCACACAGGCCGCGCTCTGGGCCGTACGTCATGGGGCGGCGGGCTGATCGCCCGCCCGGCGGCGGCAACTCGGAGGGTTCCGCTCCGGGCTGAGATTCATACCGTCGTGTGTATGTCACCCGGATGGCGCACCCTCCGGGGATCTCGGCCGTTCTCCAGTGCGTGCCGCGGCGACTGCCGCGGTGATCGCTAGGGAGGGCTCAGAAGTGAAGAACCTGAAGAAGGCCACGGCTGTCGCGATGGTGGCCGGCGGGCTGGTCGCCGCCGGTGCCGGTATGGCGTCCGCGACGGACGGCTCGTGGGCGGGCGGCAATGCCGCGGGCTCCCCGGGCGTCGTCTCGGGCAACGTCATCCAGGCCCCGATCCACATCCCCGTGAACGCGGTCGGCAACAGCGTGAACGTCATCGGCGTCCTGAACCCGGCCTTCGGCAACCTGGGCCTCAACCACTGAGACCCACACCCCCACCACCCCCACCGGCCTCCCAGGATCTCCTGGGAGGCCGTTCGGTCCGTTCAGGCCGACGGGGGGCCGGGGCGCAGCCCCGCCCCCCAGGGGCGCGGGGAACTGCGCGCCCCACAGACCTCAGCGAACCCCCCGTTCCCGCTCCTCCACGAACGCGTTGTACGCCGCGACCTGCGCCCGCCGAGCCGTCCGCTCGACCGGCCGCAACGCCAACGCCCGCGCCGAAATCTCCGACGCACTCACCGCCCCGCCATGCCCGTTCTCGTATGCGACGGAGATGAGCAACCCCACCCGCTGGGCCAGCTCCAGCACCCGCACCGCACGCGGCGGATACCCGGGCGCCAACACCTCCCGCCCCCGCTCGGCCCGCGCCCGGTACGCGTCGACCGCCGCCTCGGCGACCGGCCCCGACCCGGCCACGTCGAGCCGCGACAACACCTCCGTCGCCTCACGCAGCGCCTCCGCGAGTTCCCGCTCGGCCTCCCCGAGCGAGGGCACATCCGCGGGCGGCGCCTCCCGCACGGCGAGGCAGTGCCACACCACCTCGACATGGACATCACCGTCGGGCCCGGCCTCGTACACCTCGGGAACGAGCCCGAGCGCCGCCCCGTGACAGACCACCGCCTCCTCCGCGTCGAGGGCGCGCGCATTGAAGTCCGGCGGCCCGCTCAGCCCGAGCGGATGCCCCGGCGCGGGCAGCGCGACCCGCAGTCCGGTCACCCCGAGCGCGCGAAGCCGGCCGAGGGCGAGTGTGAGCCCGACGGGGCCGGACTCACCCGGCAGCCCCTCGACCCGGTGCACCGCGTCCTCACCGACGATGGTGAGCACCGCGTCATCCGGCGAAACAAGTCCGGCCAAAAGGGCGTTTCCCCATGCGGCCAGACGTCCTGAGCGTGGTTCCGAGAGCATGCCTCCACCCTAAGGACCGACCGATGGATGGGAGCGACCGACCGGTGGCGTAGGTTTTCCCTGGGGGCTGCGTCCACAGACGTAAGCGACGGCCGAGACTGCAATGGGAGACAACGCGCTCATGAGCGATGTACTGGAGCTGGAGGACGTGTCCGTGGTCCGAGAGGGCCGGGCTCTGGTGGACCAGGTCTCCTGGTCGGTCAAGGAGGGGGAGCGCTGGGTGATCCTCGGCCCGAACGGCGCCGGAAAGACGACCCTCCTGAATCTCGCCTCCAGCTATCTCTTCCCCAGTCAGGGCACCGCCACCATCCTCGGCGAGACCCTCGGCAAGGTCGACGTCTTCGAGCTGCGCCCGCGCATCGGCGTGGCCGGCATCGCCATGGCCGAGAAGCTCCCCAAGCGCCAGACCGTCCTGCAGACCGTGCTGACGGCCGCGTACGGCATGACCGCGGGCTGGCACGAGGACTACGAGGACATCGACGAGCAGCGCGCCCGCGCGTTCCTCGACCGCCTCGGCATGAGCGACTACCTGGACCGCCGGTTCGGCACGCTCTCCGAGGGCGAGCGCAAGCGCACCCTGATCGCCCGCGCCCTGATGACCGACCCCGAGCTGCTCCTGCTCGACGAGCCCGCCGCCGGCCTCGACCTCGGCGGCCGCGAGGACCTCGTCCGCCGCCTCGGCCGTCTCGCCCGTGACCCGATCGCCCCCTCCATGATCATGGTCACGCACCACGTCGAGGAGATCGCCCCCGGCTTCACCCACGTCCTGATGATCCGTCAGGGCAAGGTGCTCGCCGCCGGCCCGCTCGAGCTCGAACTCACCTCGCGCAACCTCTCCCTCTGCTTCGGCCTCCCGCTCATCGTCGAACAGGTCGGCGAGCGTTGGACCGCGCAGGGCCTGCCGATGTCCTGACCGACCGGAAACACGCGTACGAAGTGCTTCGTACGAAGCCTCCGGCACGAAACACCCGGTACGAGCCCCTTCTCAACCGATCTGCGCCCTGTCCGCGCCCGGCCCGCGGACCTACCATGACCACGTGAACGACATCAACGCATGGGTGTGGTGGCTCGTCGGCGCGGCCGCGCTGGGCATCCCGCTCGTGGTGACCGCGATGCCGGAGTTCGGCATGCTCGCCCTCGGTGCCGCAGCGGCGGCGGTGACAGCGGGCCTCGGCGGCGATGTCGTCCTTCAGGTACTCGTCTTCGCCGTCGTCTCGTTCGCGCTCATCGGCGTCGTACGACCCGTCGCGGCCCGGCACCGCGCCCAGCGCCCCCAACTCGCGACCGGCGTGGAGGCGTTGAAGGGCAAACAGGCCATCGTCCTGGAACGGGTGGACGGTTCGGGCGGCGGCCGGATCAAACTCGGCGGAGAGATCTGGTCGGCGCGCGCTCTCGACGCCGGACAGGCCTACGAAGTGGGCCAGGAGGTGGACGTCGTGGATATCGAAGGAGCCACGGCGATTGTGATGTGACCTCGTGCGACGCAAGTGAACCGAACGCCCCACGTGGCAGACGACGGTCTGTCAGACTCGTCGAGCAAGATCTTCAACAACCATAAGATCTTTCGGACATACCGAGGCGGAGAAGGGTACGGGGAGCATCGATGGCACCAATCATCATCGTCCTGATCATTCTGGTGGTGTTGGTATTCATCGCCCTGATCAAGACCATCCAGGTCATCCCACAGGCCAGCGCGGCCATCGTGGAGCGCTTCGGCCGCTACACACGGACCCTGAACGCGGGCCTCAACATCGTGGTCCCGTTCATCGACTCGATCCGCAACCGCATCGACCTGCGTGAACAGGTCGTGCCGTTCCCACCGCAGCCGGTGATCACCCAGGACAACCTGGTGGTCAACATCGACACGGTCATCTACTACCAGGTCACCGACGCGCGCGCCGCCACCTACGAAGTCGCCAGCTACATCCAGGCGATCGAGCAGCTCACCGTCACCACCCTGCGCAACATCATCGGTGGCATGGACCTGGAGCGGACCCTCACCTCCCGCGAGGAGATCAACGCGGCCCTGCGCGGCGTCCTCGACGAGGCCACCGGCAAGTGGGGCATCCGCGTCAACCGCGTCGAGCTCAAGGCGATCGAACCGCCCACCTCCATCCAGGACTCGATGGAGAAGCAGATGCGCGCCGACCGTGACAAGCGCGCCGCGATCCTCACCGCCGAAGGTATCCGCCAGTCGCAGATCCTCACCGCCGAAGGTGAGAAGCAGTCCGCGATCCTGCGCGCCGAAGGTGAGGCCAAGGCCGCCGCCCTGCGCGCCGAGGGCGAGGCCCAGGCCATCCGTACGGTCTTCGAGTCCATCCACGCCGGCGACGCCGACCAGAAGCTCCTCGCCTACCAGTACCTCCAGATGCTCCCCAAGATCGCCGAGGGCGACGCCAACAAGCTCTGGATCGTGCCCAGCGAGATCGGCGACGCCCTCAAGGGCCTGAGCGGCGCCATGGGCAACTTCGGCCCCATGGGCGGCGGTTCGGGCAACGCGGGCACCGAGCGCCGCGAGAAGCCGTCCGTCACCGACTGACGCTGTCCCGCGCCCCGTCAGGGGCGCGGGGAACTGCGCGACCGGCCACGGACGACCCGCGGCCGAACGACCGGCGGGTTCCCGGGTTCTCCCAGCGGAGCGGCTACGCTGCGGGCTGGGCCAGCCACTCCGGGAGGGCGTCGAAGTCGTCACGGCCCAGCGCCAGCAGCATCGCGTCCGCGGGCGTCGGCTCGAACGGCTGCCGCAGCAGCGGCATACCCGCCTGCTCCGGAGTCCGGTCCGCCTTGCGGTGGTTGTCCTCCGCGCAGGACGCGACCGTATTCAGCCAGGAGTCCCGGCCGCCCTGCGCGCGCGGCACCACGTGGTCGACCGTCGTCGCCCGCCTTCCGCAGTACGCGCACCTGTGCTGGTCGCGTACCAGCACACCGCGCCTCGACCACGGCGCTTGTCTTCGGAAAGGCACCCTCACATACCTGCACAGCCTGATGACTCGGGGCACGGGTATGTCCAGCGCGGCGCCGCGCATACGGAGTTCGGGGTGGGCCTGCTCGACGACAGCCTTGTCCTGCAGCACCAGAACGACGGCTCGGTTCAACGTCACCGTCGACAGCGGCTCAAAGCTCGCGTTCAGAACCAGCGTGTCCCGCATCCAGCCCACCTCCCGTGCGCACCGGCCCACCCCCTGGCGGGCTTGGATCAACTCTGGCCGGGCACGCCGAGATGGACAACGCAATAAAAATGCCCGCCCCTGATCACTTCCAAGACCAGAGGCGGGCAAACGTTCAGTGAACGTGAGTCTTCACCGCTTTACGCGGGAGACGCGTACTCACCCATCAGCTGGGCGCGCGCCAGCGTGTGGAACCGCAGATTGAATCCCACGACGGCCGGCGACACCTCCGCGTCGGGACCGAGCTTCTCCTGATCCACGGCGTACACCGTGAACACATACCGGTGCGCGGGATCCTCGGCCGGCGGCGCGGCGCCACCGAAGTCCTTGGACCCGTAGTCGTTGCGCACCTGGACGGCACCCTCCGGCAGCCCCTCGAATTTGCCGCTGCCCGCACCCGTCGGCAGTTCCGTCACCGAAGCGGGAATGTCGAACACCACCCAGTGCCAGAACCCGCTCCCCGTCGGGGCGTCCGGGTCGAAGCAGGTCACCGCGAAGCTCTTGGTCTCCGGCGGGAACCCCTCCCAGCTCAGCTGCGGCGAGGTGTTCCCAGCCGCGTAGACCTGAGCGTCCTTCAGCACCCCGCCCGGCTCGACGTCCTCACTGATGACCGTGAAGGCCGGAACGGGCGGGTGGAAGTCATGGGGAAGCGGCGGCCTCTTGAGCTCGGTCACGTCAGAACCTCCTGAACGGCGGAATCTCTCGACCCGAGCCTAGAACCAGCTGCGCTTGCTGCCGACCTCGGACAGCCACTGGTTCAGGTACGCGGCCCAGTCCGTGCCCTGGTAGTCGTGCAGCCCCACGCGGAAGGAGCGGTAGGAGTCGCTGCCCTCACTGAAGAGGCCCGGCTTCTTGTCCATCTCCAGGATGACGTCCATCTCGTGGTCGTCCGCGACGAAGCTCAGCTCGACCTGGTTCAGCCCGCGGTACTGCGACGGCGGGAAGAACTCGATCTCCTGGTAGAACGGCAGCTTCTGCCGGGTGCCCCGGATGTGACCGCGCTCCATGTCCGCGTTCTTGAAGCGGAAGCCCAGCTGGATGAAGGCGTTCAGGATCGCCTGCTGCGCCGGCAGCGGGTGCACGTTGATCGGGTCCAGGTCACCGGAGTCCACGGCACGCGCGATCTCCAGCTCGGTGGTCACACCGATGTGCATGCCGCGAAGCGCCTGCCCGTCGATCGTGGTGATCGGCGTCTCCCACGGGATCTCGAGCCCGAAGGGAACGGCGTGCACGGCACCGGCCTGCAGCTCGAAGGCCCCACCGAGCCGCAGCTTGGTGAACTCGATGTCCTGCTTGTACTCCTGGTCGTCGTGGCCCTCGACCTCGACCTTGGCCTGGAGCCCGACCGACAGCCCCTCGATGGCCTGGTTCACGGACCCGCCCTGGATCCGCACCTCACCCTGCACGACACCGCCCGGAACGACGTTGACCTCGGTCAGCACCGTCTCGACCGAAGCCCCACCGGCTCCCAGGCTCGCAAGCAGCCGCTTGAACCCCATGTTTCTTCCTCCCCAGGCAACGCCTGTGCTCCGTCGTACATCCGTCTGGATCCTTGATCCCTACAAACGCGATCCGGCCGCGGCCGGTTCCGCGCCCTCACCCTTACAAGGAGGACGCTCCCTGACCACCCGTAGACACGCACTGACACGCACTCGTGCCGACCTGTACGCACAGTCCCTCGCTCGGCCGCATCCGTCCGGGCTACTGGACTACGCTCGTAAGCCATGATCGCGGCCCCTGACCGTACGCCCATCACCCGGGACTTCTTCGACCGCCCCGTACTGGAGGTCGCCCCCGACCTGCTGGGGCGCATCCTCGTCCGCACGACACCGGACGGTCCGATCGAGCTCCGTCTCACGGAGGTGGAGGCGTACGACGGCCCGAACGATCCCGGCTCCCATGCCTATCGCGGCCGCACGGCCCGCAATGGCGTGATGTTCGGTCCGCCCGGGCACGTATACGTCTACTTCACCTACGGCATGTGGTTCTGCATGAACCTGGTGTGTGGTCCGGAGGGCAACCCGAGCGGGGTCCTCCTTCGTGCCGGAGAGATCACCGAGGGTGCCGAACTCGCTCGCAAACGTCGACTCTCGGCCCGAAATGACAAGGAACTGGCCAAAGGACCCGCGCGCCTGGCCACGGCACTTGGCGTGGACAGGGCCCTCGACGGCGCCGACGCCTGCGCCCCCGAGGGCTCTCCACTGACTCTCCTGGCGGGCACCCCCGTCCACTCCGACCAGGTACGCAACGGTCCGCGCACCGGAGTGGCCGGCGACGGTGGCGTTCACCCCTGGCGCTTCTGGGTCGCCAACGACCCCACCGTGAGCCCTTATCGGGCCCATACGCCGCGCCGTCGCTCAACTTGACTCGCCCCTGCGGGGTCCGTAATGTAGCCCAAGCCGCTTGACCCGGGTACGGCGTTCAGCCTGCAGCCGGAAGTGGCCAACCCACTACCTACGACTTCCCCTCAGCGGGGGTCAATTCGGCGTGCCTGCATGCCTGAATTGCAGCCCGCGGAACTCGATTATGAGTTGCCGAGGGAATCGGCTAGCGTAGTGAATGTCGAAAGGCCGCGATGCGAAAGTACTCAAAGCCAGAAGACGGAATCCCTCTCCGACAGGGAATCGGACACGAAAGAGTCTGATAGAGTCGGAACCGCCGGAAAGGGAAACGCGAGAGCGGGAACCTGGAAAGCACCGAGGAAATCGGATCGCGAAACGGTCTGATAGAGTCGGAAACGCAAGAACAA
>NZ_JBHVST010000047.1:0-85277 GCF_042885015.1 Streptomyces sp. NPDC058086
GCGCCGGGGTGTCCCGGGCGCCGCCCCCTCACACGTACGAGCAAGCCCACAGCTCCGGCGCACGCATGACCAGGCCCATGGCTCCGGCATCAGCCGAACCAGCTCACCTGCACCACCACGATCCGCTCCCCGCGGACATCCGTCAGACGGTCGAACATGAGCAACCCCCTGCTCTCGGTCCGCACGCCCGGCCCCGGTCCCGTGTAGGCCGCCCCCTCCAGGAAGACCATCGACTCGCGGACGGCGATCTCGTTGGCCAGCCGCTCGACCTCGGCGCGCGCCGCATCCGGGAGCCCGTCCAGCAGGTCGTCCTGAAACGGCTCCCAGCGCCAGTCAGCCACCGGCGACCTCACGGTGCGCGGCCCGCACGATCTCACCGGCCTCGCGGATGGCGCGGTCCTGGCCAGTTATCAAACCAAGCATCCGGAAGGGATTGCGGTGAATATCTGCATTGAGGTGGAAATCCTGATCCAGTTCATGAATCGGCGAGCCTGGCATCTGGTCCGCATGGTGAAGCTGAAGACGGTCACCAAGTCGATTCGGGCGAAGTCCACGAGTTCCACGCCCAATGTCGTTCTTCGCCCAGGGGCCATTCACCCGTGCGGCCTCATCCGCCGGGCCATATCCCGTACCTTCCGCGCCGTCATAATTCCCCAGTTTGGGGCAGACATTGTGTACGAGAATTGGCGTATTTCCCGCCAGCACATAGTACGTGTGCTACGCGGCACCCCTCTACCTGCTTTTATGCAGGTCAAGCACGGTTTGCTGATCCTCATCGAACTGGCGCGCCGAACGTGAGCCCGTGGGGCTTTCGCGGCGCCTATACCAGCAACACTGATGAGAAAGTCACCTTGGTCTCCAAAGAGTCCAATTTCATCGCAAAGCCTCACCCATTGGTCCTGCACCTC
This sequence comes from Streptomyces sp. NPDC058086, assembly GCF_042885015.1. NCBI lineage: Bacteria > Bacillati > Actinomycetota > Actinomycetes > Kitasatosporales > Streptomycetaceae > Streptomyces > Streptomyces sp. NPDC058086. Next base: position 909 of record NZ_JBHVST010000047.1, read on the forward strand.
GAGAAGATGTCCATTCGCCTCTAGTGCGCGAATCCGAGCTGCGGGCTTAGCTCCACCACTGATAATTGGACGCCACGCTTTCATGGGTTCCGGAGCTTCCCCCGACCATGCACAGTAGATATCAGATTCGGACTCAGGGCAACCAATCAGCCCGATGCGCCCGGTCTTCTCCGCCGTTGACCACGTAGGTCACCGCCTCGGTAAAGCTCGAACCCAACTCCCAAATGGTGTGCGTCCCCACGGCAATAACCTGACCGTCAGCCGCAACATAAGACCTAAATTGCACGGACCACATTCCGAGGGGCGAGTAGTTCTGGCCAAGTCGTTGAGACAACAGGACAGCTTCGTCAAGGGCATCGATGCAGGCGTCCACCGGATCGACCCGTAGGGACGATGCAGGAACACGAGCTGCGGAGCTTTTGATCACCAATTCCCCGAATTCTTCCCATACCCGAAGGGCGGTTCCATTCAACTGAAACCCGGCCCCCTCAAGCAAATTAACCGAGGAAGTAATGTCAATTCGCCTATGCGGAAACCATCCAGCTACAACCAAAGCCCTCACGACTGAAGGATCGCCGTCTCCGAACATTCCGCTCAATTGCTCCACGTCCCGAATGTTTTCCTGATCACGACCTGACACGATTCCTCGCACGGGTCGAATGGCACACCACTCTCCAATGGAGACCCTAGGGGCCTTACTCGCAGCGTTCTAAAAGATCCGCCGAATATAGCCGAATCACCTTCCGCTTTCTGCGCCTCATTCATAGCGCAGATCTCCGAACACGTATCACGCCCATTGGCACCCAGGACGTCATCGAGCGCACTTCCCGGTTCAATTTCAGTATCTCCCTGGGTGCGCCCCCAATAGGACCTTCCAGAAGGTGACGTGTACTCCGTGACAAAGTCAGGGGTTGTCGCCTGATTATGTCCGCGATTTGCGTTGGCGTAATCCTCTAGCGTATGTCCATCCTGAGCTGGGCCAGGTCTCGGATCGGGCCCACAAGCGTTGTGGACCAAGATCGGGACGCCGCCCGCCACAACATAGTACGTATGGAGCCGTGCAACGGTGAGGTTGTAACGCTCGGCCGCCCCTGGGATTTTCTGGACGGCGGTTATATAGACCTTGTGGTTGTCCTCGGTGGTGAGGGCGTGATGAGGCGTGAGCTTTCCGGCCGGCACCCAGGCCTGGACGGTCCGGTCCCAGAAGGGGTGTCGGGACGTGGTGTGCAGGGTGGCGGTGTGGCCATCGGGGGTGCGAACGGTCACGTCGACGAGGTCGTGGTCACGGTGGACCCAGGTGGCGGTGACGCTGTGCGCGCCCTGGTGTTTGCCAGTCTTGGGGTCGGCCGCTTCGACCTTGTCACCGGTCTTGATCTGACCGATCGGCTTGGTCTTGCCCTTGGCCAGGAGAACCCGCGTGTCCGGCGAGAAGCTGCACTTCCCGGCGGATCGCGGCTTGGCCGGCTCGGTACCGGACGATCCCGTCTCGGGCTTGCTGGGCTTGGCCGCCGCGGCGTCCGCGTCCTTGGTCGCCTCCTCCGCACGGGCGTGCGCGTTCGCCCGCTTCAGAGCCGCGAGGTCCTCCGCCTGGGCGGCCGCGTCGTCGAGGGCCCTGGAGCCCGCGCCGGCCGCTGCGGCTGCGTCGCCCCCAGCAGCGCCGATGGCACCGTCGACGTCACCCGCCGCACCACGCTCAATGGTTCCGGGAACGCTGCCGTCGAGGCCACCGCCGGAAACCACCCCGCCGGCCACCTCGCAGGCCTGATCGTGCTGTGGTCCGCTTCCGGTGATCCAGGTCTCGCAGACGACGACGTCGAGCGCCGATTTGGCGATGCCCAGGACGATGTTGGTGAGGAAATTGTGGGCGTGAGGAACAGAGGGGTAAGGCCCTGGGGTCGGAGTCGGTCCTGGCGAGGGTGAGGGAGTCGGTGATGAGCCGCCGGAGCCCTGGCTCCCGCTGCTACCGCTGGAGGTGTCAGTGCCGCCGCTGCCACTGGTAGACGTTGTGCCGGTGTGCTGCCCATAGCCGTCGCAGATGTCCTTCGGACACAGGCCCGATGGATCGGAGGCCGTCGTCGGGTTGTCGGCCGCGTACGTATAGCCACCCATCTGATTGGGATCGCCCGCCTGGAAGACCGGGTCGGGGGTGAGGAAGCGGCCGAGGACGGGGTCGTAGTTCCGGGCGCCGAGCAGGTCCAGGCCGGTGGCCGGGTCGCCCGGCATTCCGAGGAAGCCGTGGTTCTCGTCGGCGGAGACCCAGGTCGAGGGCTCCGTGCCGCGCGGGTTGCCGTACGGGTCGTAGAAGCGGCGCGTGGCAGCCAGAGTCGACGCGTCGACCGCCGTCGTCGCCGTGCCCTGGGCGTTGGCGACCTGGTAGGTGACGCCACCGGAGGACGAACGCGTGATCCTCGTGCCGTCCGGGCCCGCGTAGTACCGCAGCGCCGTGCACGTCTTCGCCGCCACGTCGAGCGTGAGCTGCTCGACGCCGCCGAAGAGATACAGGACGCGGGTCTTGTCCGTGCCACCCACCGACGCCGTCTGCTCCAGCAGGTTGCCGTCGGCGTCGTAGAGGTACTTGCTGGTGCGGTCGGTGGCACCGGACGGGGTCGACACCGTCGCCGTACGCCCCTCCGCGTCGTACGTGAACGTCTGCGTCTGGCCCGCCGGCAGCGCGCCGGCAGCGATCGTCGACCAGTTCTGGCCCTTGCCGCCGCATGCGGTCAGCGTCAGCTGAGTGGCCTTGGTGGCGCTGGCCGCCGGGTCCGACAGGCACATCGTGTTCTTGGCCGCGTTGACCAGGGTGCCGGTCGTCGTGACCCGCCACTTCTGGGTGGCGTCGGTCGAGCAGGTGTCCACCACCACGCCCGTCCCGGAAGCGGTGGCGTTGCCCGCCGTGTCCAGGCACAGCCCGGCCGCCTTCACCGTGCCGTCGGTGCCGATCGTCCACTTCTGTGCCGTGGCGGTCGAACTGCAGGTGTTGACCTCGACCTTCGCCCCGGAGCCCGTCTCCTCCACGCACAGCTTGCCGCCACCCGAGAGGGTGAACGCCGTGGCCAGCGGACCCGTGAAACCGGTCTTGCGCGTCAGCGTGTTGCCCGCGTTCTTGCCGTTCGCGTCCGTGTACGCCGGGGTCTGCGTGGCCGACCCCGTGCCCGGGTTGCTGATCGTGGTCGCGCCCGCCTGGTCGGGGTGGGCCGCGGATACCGTGCCGTCGGTGCCGGGGTACGACGTCGCCTGCGTGGTGTCCGCGAGCGCGTTACCCGTCGTGTCGTGGTCGACCGTGCCCGTGCGGTCGCCGAGCAGGTCGTAGGTGTACGTCTCCCAGTACGGCGCCGGGCCGCCCACCGTCTTCGTCTTCACCGGCGCGGCGGACGTCTGTACGGAGGCGGTCGTGCAGCCGCCGACCGAACCCACCGGCGCGCTGCCGGAGTCGGTGATCCCCGCGGTGTCCGTCCAGGCGGCGGTCAGCCGCTGGAAGGAGTCGTAGGTGAAGCACTGGGTGTCGTGGGCGGTGTTGTTCTGGAGGTCGTCGGCGGCGGTCAGCTCACCGGCCCGGTTGTAGCGGTAGTTGACGACGTCGAGAGCCGTGCTCGACGTCTGCACCATGCTGCTGTTCTGCGTGACGCGGCCGGTGGTGGCGTCGTACTGGGTGAAGGTGGCCAGTTCCTTGCCGTTGGGGCCGTAGTTGGTCTGCAGGACCCGGCCGAACGGGTCGTGGACGGTCCCGTCGAGGTAGGAGGGCGTGTTGGCGGGGCTGATGTCGCCGCCGAAGCCGTCCAGGTTGCCCTGCTGGGTGTAGCCGTAGCCGATGCGTTCGCTCGGCAGTCCGCCGTCGGCCGCGTACTGCTGTGTGTTCAGCAGTCCCACGCTCGGCGTGTACGTCGACGTGGTCGTGTACGTGACGGTCCCATTGCTCGTGGTCCCCGGGAAGCCGTCGGCGGCCGGGACCGTGAGCGTGGCGCCCAGCGGCTGGTAGGCGGTGTTGTAGCCGGTGACGGCCTCCGTGTACGCGCTGCCGCTCGCCCCGCCGACGTACCGGGTGGAGGAGGTCGGGTACCCCTTGGCCAGGGTGTCGAAGACCCGGGAGGTCAGCTGTTTGGCCGGGTCGGGGGTGGCCGACCAGGCGGCGGCGTACTCGGAGGTGAGGCGGTTGTCCCAGTCGTAGCCGTACGACAGCACCTGGCCGCGCGGGTCGGTGGTCTGCTGCAGGTTGCCGAGGACGTCGTACTTGTCGAAGGTCGTCGTACCGGTGTCGGGGTCGGTCTGGGTGGTCTTCTCGCCGAGCAGGTCGTAGCCGTACGACCAGGCGTTCCCCGCGGTGTCACTGACGGTGTGGACCTGCCCGGCGGGCGTGTACGTGTACTGGGTCGTGGAGTCGGCCGAGGCGACGGCGCCCGCCGTGCCCTGCTTCCACAGCACCGTGCTGTTGTCGCTCGCGACGATGACGGCGGTGGAGTCGGCCCGGACCCGGAAGGTCGCGCCGGTGGTGGCGGTGAGGCCGCTGCTCCATTTCGAGGTGCCTGAGGCGGTGTAGACGCCGAGGTTGCCGTCGGTGCCGAACTGGGCGTAGGCGCCCGGGTTTCCGCTCGTCCCGCTGGACCAGAGGGTCTTGCCGGTGGAAAGGGCGGTGAGCACCAGATTGCCGTCGGCCTGCATGGTCAGACGCACGGTGTTCGAGGTCAGCGAAGTGCCGGACGGGATGACGCTGCCACCCTTGAGTGTGACGGTGGCGCCGGTGTTCTTCACGACGGACTTCACCGTCTGTCCCAGGGCGTTGGTGAAGACCGCGGTCGAGGACCCCCCGGCGGGCGGCGTGGTGTCGGTCTCGTCGGCGCCCTTGTACGTGGTGGAGGTGTCCCACTGCTTGACGGCCTGGTGCCACAGTGTGCTCGTGGTCGCCCGGCCCTGGCCGTCGTACGTCGTCGTGGTCTCGGCCGGGATCTCGTTCTCGTTGGCCGCGTAGAGCGTGGTCGAGGGGTACGCGGACGGTTCGGAGTACGGGGCGTACGAGGCGCTCGGCCAGCCGTGCGAGTCGTAGAAGGTGTCGGCGATGATCCGGCCGGAGTCGGAGTCGCCGTCGGCGGTGGTCTGGGTCTGGCGCGGCTGGAGCATCCCGTCGTAGATGCTGATCGCGGTGGAGTAGGTGCCGTCCTCGCGCAGGGTGCGGGTGGTGACGGCGGAGGGGTCGCCGGGCTTGGTGATGGTGCCGCCGGGGGCGGGCACGGCCCCCGGGTTGATCGAGTACGCGAACGTCATGTCCGCGGACTGCGTCTTCTTGTCCCGGCCGGGCAGCCAGACAGCGGTACGGCGGCCGAGGGCGTCGTACGTGATGTCGGTGACGCGGTTGTTGGCGTCGGTGTTCTCGGCCGTGAGGCCGCGCAGGGGGTCGAGGACGGAAGTGACCTTCCAGCCCTTCTGGTTGGTGGAGACGATGCTGGTGGGGTTGGTGTTGCCGCCCGCGTCGCTCCACTTGGGGAGGTAGTCGGTGTGGGTGCCCTTGCCGCCGGTGGCGTCGAGGGCGTCGGTGACGCGGCCCGCGCCGTCGTAGGCGATCCCGCTGGTGGTGCGCCAGTTCTCGGTGCCGTCGGTCGCGAAGCCCGTGGCGATCCGGGTGGCGCTGACTTTGCCCTGGCCGACCTTCCCGAAGGTGCCCAGGTCGGTGAGGGAGCCGTCGCCGTCGTAGTAGATCTGCTTGTCGGAGATCAGGGTGTCGGCCTTGACCGCGGTGCCGCAGGGCCCGGCGACCGTGGTGGTCCGGTCGGGGTAGGCGAGCAGCATCCCGTTGGCACCCGACGGGTCCGCGTACGCCGTGGTGGTGCACTTCTCCTGAGCCGCCACGGAGACATCGCCGTGCGCGTCCACCGTCTGGACCCGGCCCTGGTCGTCGTACGCCGTGTCGGTGCGCGTGTGCCGCCAGGTTCCGTCGGCGAGCAGCGCGTAGCCGTGCGACTGGCCGGACTGAATCCGGCGGGCGGTGAGATCGGGCAGGGTGGCCTGAGCGGGCTTGGTCTCGCCGGGGTGGTCGTCCTGGGTCCAGGCGGTCCAGGAGGTGCGGTCGGCGTGCGCGGTGGTGGTGAAGGAGAACGGCCCGCTGACGGTAGAAGCGTTCACGGTGCCGCCGGCCGCGGTGTAAGTGTCGGACTGCACTGCGGTGCCGGCGAGTTGATCGGCGTCCGTCACTGTCTCGACGGTCTTGCCGCCGACCGTCGCGTCCACGCTCACCGAGCGGCGCGTGCCGTCGGCCTGGTAGTCGCCGTCCATGCCCTGGAGGTAGGTGGTGGTCCGCTGGGTGACCGGCTCGGGCGCCTTGCCGGTCTGCACGGTGACGGTGCGGAAGCCGCGGAACTGGTCCCAGGTGCGGTACTGGTCGTCCGTCTGGTCGGAGTCGTCGCGATGCCAGGCGGGGCCGGAGTAGCTGTAGGTGGAGACCTGCGCCTCGGACCCCGCCGGGATCTTGGAGGAATCCGGGTTGTACTGGGCGGCGATCGTCAGGTCGGCGACGGTGACGCTGTGGACGGTGGTCTTGTTGAACCAGTCCGCGATCGGCTTGGAGGCGCCGGGCACCGTCCAGTACACGGGGTAGCAGGAGTTGGTGTTCGAGTCGGCCTTGTCGATCGACAGCGACTTGCCCGCGCACGGGTTCTGGTTGTACTCGACGGTGATGGACTCACCGGTCTCCGTCTGGACGCTGGAGATCCGCGGCCGGTAGAGCGGCGGGGCGGACGGCGATTCGTCGTTCACCCGGTTGTCGATCTCGGTGCCGGTGAAGGAGACCTGGTTGAGGGCGAGGTCGCTGTTGCCGTTGCCGTACGTGCCCTTGCCGGTGTGGCGGATGGACTGCAGCCACATCACGGCCTGGAGCGAGCCCGCGTCCTTGGGGTCGACGGTGGTACCGGTGACCGGGTCGACCGTGCCGCCCGCGTCGGAGAACACCTGTCCGAGGTCGTAGCTGTCGACCGGGACCAGCTTGTCCGTGGTCCCGTCCTTGACGTGGACCTTGGTGGTGATGCTGTCCAGCCGGGTGGTGGACCAGAAGGTCGGCGACGAGACGATGCACACGTCGGTCGGCACCTTGGTCGCCCCGTCGGGCAACTTGGTCTTGTCGGTGGAGTCGCAGTGCAGGTCGTAGGGGACGTCCGGCCAGTGGGGGGCCGTGTTGTCGTCCAGGTTGCCGGCCGAGCAGTCGGTGAAGGAGGAGGTGGCCTGGCAGCGCTGCTGGGAGGTGAAGGCCACCTGGGCGGCGGGGGTCCGACCCGCCTGCTCGTCGTCGAGCGTGTAGCCGTACGAGATGGAGGCGAGGGTTCCGCCGCGGGTGTACGAGGTGAGAGTGCCGGTGTCGTCCGTGTTGCTGGACGCGGCCGCCTGGCCCCCACCCAGGTCGTAGTACCCGCTCTCGGTCGTGTAGTCGAAGCGCTGCACGAACCCCTGGGGCGAGACGACGAAGTCCAGGTTCCAGCGCCAGCCCTCGGGCTTGTCGCAGCGCGACTTCTTGCCGTTGGTGTCGCTGTGACAGGGATCGGAGGAGCGGGGGTGCAGCACCGGCACACCCCACGCGGAGTGGGTGGTGTCGTCGCCGGAGTCGGAGCCCGCCTTGCCCGCGGGACCCGGGGCGGTCGGGGCATGATCGGCGCCGAAATAGGCGGCGGCCCCGTCCGTGGTCAGGACGCGGTAGTAGACGCCGTCGTGCAGGCCGTTGGCCGCCCCGGACAGCTCCTGTACGACAGTGCCGTCATCGCCCTGGAGTCTGAACTCCTTGATCTCGCCGGGCGCTCCGGAGGACGTGGTCGGCACCAGCACACCTGAGTGCGAGCCAAACGACACGGTGGCGTTGTCACCGGCCCAGCACTCGTCGCCCGAACCCTTGAGGATCTTGTTACCGTCGGAGTCGAGCAGCGAGCCGCAGGAACGGTACGTCCGCTCCACGAAGCCCGGCTGGTAACTCCAGCCGTCCCCGATCCAGGACGCCTGCGAGTTGCGCGCCGAGGTCTCGCCGTCGACGGACTGCGAGTCGTACGACAGCGCCACGCCCGGGCCGGTGTCTCCGACCGCCGGGGGCACTTCGATCGGGTAGGAGTACGTGTACGAGCCGGTGCCCGAAGTCTGCCAACTCCCGGCCGGGGTGAGCGAGGTGGCCGCGTAGTCGCCCTGGGAGCCCCGACTGCCCGAGGTGACGGCGAGCGCCGAGTCGGCCGTGGTGGTGGCGGTGATCTGCTGGGCGGCGGCACGGTTGGCGAACGGCACGGCCGTCCGGGCGCGGCAGGCGGGTTTCTGAGGAGTGGTCAGAGCGCAGGCGGGCAGTCGGGACAGGGACAGCCGGGCGCCGTAGCCGCCGCCGTACGCCTTGGCGACGGACGAGTAGTCGATGACGACACGGACTTTGCCCTTGGCGTCCTTGCCACTGCGGCTCAGGCCGACCAGGATTCCGGCGTCCGCCCCGGCTTTCAGCGCTTGCGCATGCGGGGCGACCTGGACGCGTACGGCGTCCGCGGCGCGGGTTCCGGTCGCGGGCGCCACCCATACCGGAAGCGAACCTGCCTTGACCGGCCGCCCGTCGAGCGCGACGGTACGCGCTCCGGCGGTCGGCCAGGCGGGGCTCGTCGCGCGGTAACGGGTCAACGCCCGGTAGCCCCGGGGGTGGACCGCCTGGGGACGGCGCAGCGCGTGGTCGCCGACGGCGGGCGTGGTGGGCAGCGCCTTGGGCTTCCAGACCTTGCCGTGGAAGACGTACGGCCCGATGCCGCCCTGGGCGACAGCAACGGTCACCAGCAGGGCCATGGTCGCAACCAGGGCGGAGACGAGCGTCAGTGTTCTTCGGCGCACACCCACGTGTGAAGTCCCCCCGTATGAAACGGCTCTGGCGAGCCGTCAGGCAAAGGTCACGTGGTCTGCGTGATCCGGAAGGGGACGTTATGGAGCGCTCTTACCGATCTCAATACTCTTTGCCATTGCCATGACAACACTGTGATTATCTTTGACATTTTCTGTGTACTTTTTGTGTCCGGGGGAGCGAACATCAGTGCCACGTAGCGTCACTTCGGTGCGGCGGATGATCGCAGATCTCGTGTCTGCCCTGTCCGTCGCGCGAAGGGGTTGTTCCGTGCCGTCGTCATCCGCCAGCAGACCGGCGTTCCGCAGACTGGCGCTGTTCGCCGCGCTCTGCTCCCTGTCGCTCGGCACGCTCACCGCGCCGGCCTCGGCCGTCACCTCCACGGACCCCGGCGACACGGCAGATCCGCTGCTCGCCGCCCAGGCCCGCGCGGTCGCCGACGGTACGGACGTGCCCGTGGACGCGCTCACCAGCGAAACCGACGCCGTGGTGGCCCATCCGGACGGCTCGTTCACCACGACCACCGGCGTCCTGCCGGTCAGGGTGCGTGAGAACGGTGACTGGGTGCCGGTGGACGCCACGCTCGTCGCAAGCTCCGACGGGACCTACTCCCCCAAAGCCACCCCGAGCGGCGTTCACCTGTCCGCCGGCGGCAGCGGCCCACTCGCCACGCTGACCGACCCCGCCGGGCACAGCATGAGCCTGACCATGCCCTTCGCTCTTCCGGCCCCCCAGGTCAGCGGTGACACGGCGCTCTACGCCTCGGTGCTCCCAGGCGTCGACCTGTCGGTCACGGTGACCGACCAGGGCGGTTTCAGCGATGTACTCATCGTGCATGACGCACGGGCCGCCGCCGATCCCCGAGTCGCGAAGCTCGCGGTGGCGACCAGCACGCAAGGACTCGACCTCGCCTCCACCCCCTCCGGCGGCATGGACGCCACCGCGCCCGACGGATCGGTGTCGTACACCAGCCCGCCACCGCTGATGTGGGACTCCAGCACCGGTACCGACGCCGGTGCCGGTACTCAGGCACGACGGGCCGCGTTCGTACGCCCCGCCACCGACGGCTCCCCCACCCCCGCCTCCTCGGTGGACGGTCCCGGACCCGGCGCGCAGATCGGCCGCGTGCCCATGAGCACCACATCCGACGGCCTCACCCTGACCCCCGACTCCTCCGTCCTCGCGGGGCCCGGCACCACCTACCCCGTCTACATCGACCCGTTCGACAATCCGGTCGTCAGCAAGTCCGGCGCGTTCGACGAGCTGTACTCCAGCTCCCAGTGCTCGGGCGCCCCGCAGTACAACAAGCCACAGACCAACGGCGAGGGCGTCGGCTACCAGCGCTGGGGCGGCGCCTGTGGAGTCGGCCTGGAACGGTCGTACTACGCGGTGAACACCAGCGGGCTCGCCACCTCGATGAAGGTGATCAAGGCCGAGGTGACAGTCAGCACCACGTTCGCGGCCAGCCTCGACTGCTCCCACGACCAACCGATCACTCTGCACACCACCCACGGCATCAACGAGAACACCGACTGGGACCATCGCCCGGACGTCATGGACGACGAGGGCTACGCCCCGGTCAAGACCACCGTCCCCAGCGGCGCCAACGGCAACAGCAACTGCAGCAACTCCACCGCCACTTTCCGGGTCGACGACCAGATCCAGAAGCTCATCGGCACGGGCTACGACACCTGGACCATCGGGCTGTACGGCGACGAGTCCAAGACCAGCTCCAACGACGACTACCTCCGGATGTCGCAGGTCCTCACCCTCACCACGAGCTTCGACATCCCGCCGGACACCCCCACCAAGTCGCGCACCACGCCCAAGCCGCTCGGCGCGGACGGCGACTGCGTCACCGGCAGCGGTGCCATCGGGTGGATAGGCGCCACCACCTACGACGACGCGGGCAGCAACATCCAGCTGCACTCCACCGTCATCACCCACATCAAGGGCGAACACGCCGAGGCGCACTACAACGTCTGGGACCGCACCGACCTGGACAAGGACGGCAACCCGGTCTCCAAGTCCACCCCGGACAGCGGCATGGTCGCCTCCGGCCAGGACGCCGACGCACGGATCGGCTTCACCCTCAAGGACGGCCACGAGTACGGCTGGGACGTCTACGCTCAGGACAACTCCGCCATCCGCCTGAAGTCGGCCGTCAGCGACCACTGCTGGTTCGACACCGATTTCACCCCGCCGCAGACTCCGGCCGTCGCCGACAACCCGCACTTCCCGCCGGTCGGCGGCGGAGTCGCCGACACCTACGCGGGCAGTGGAGTCACCACCGACTTCTCCGTCTCCGCCGCCGACGGCTCCCCGGCCGACACCTGCAATCCGGCCGGCTGCAAGTCCAGCGGCATCGACCACTTCCTGTGGCAGTTGGACAGCCAGCCCACCGCCACCACCGGCCACACCGCCAAGGTCACATCCGCCGACGGTGCCACCGCCGTCGGCACCGTGACGATCCCGGTCACCAACTGGGGCGTGCACACCCTGTACGTCGCCGCCGTCGACCGGGCCGGCAACATCTCCCAGAGCCCGGCCGGCTACACCTTCACCGCGCCCTGGAACCCCAAGACCAAGATCTCCCCCGGTGACGTCACCGGCGACGGCAGTCCCGACCTGCTCGCCACCACCAGGACCGGCGCCCTCGAGCTGATCCCCGGCGACAGCGACCCCGCCCAGACACCCGCACCGGCGCAGGACGGACCCGTCACCGGCACCCCGCCCGCGATCACCGGCCCGGTCATCGTCTCGACCGCCGCGGGCCCGCCCACCGGGACCTGGAGCGACTACGTGATCGCCCACCGCGGGAACCTGCACGGCGACACCCACGACGACCTGCTGGCGTACGGCCGTAAGACCCACCAGCTGTACGTGGTGAGGAACGACCTCGATCCCAAGGTCGACACAGCGTTCCCACGCACCCCGGACTCGACCTTCCCCGGCTTCGTCGACCGCCGGTACGACCTGGTGATCAAGGACGCCTGCGAGTCCACCGACACCGTCCCGGCGGACCGCTGCGCGGACGCCGGATACGACCCGACCAGCCCCTGGGACATCTCACAGATGGTCGTCGCGGGCGACGTCTACGGCAACGCGGACCACCCCGCCGTGATCACGGTGGAGAACAACAAGCTGTGGATCTACCAGACCTACGGCGACGCCCACCTGGGCCACCCGCGACTGCTCGGCGACGGCGACTGGTCCGGCCTGACCCTGACTGCCCCCGGTCGCGTCGGCGGCACCTTCGCCGTTGACACCGACGGCAACGGCAGGGTCAGCCGCGGCACGCCCACCCTGTGGGCCCGCGACGACACGTCCGGAACCGTCTACACCTTCCCGATCGACGTCGACGCCTCCACCTCCCTCTCCCTGCCGAAGCTGCTCCACGCCCCCGTGCGTACCGCGCTGGCCTCCGCCGTCAAGACCGGCGACGGGAGTTCGGTGTGCCTGGACGACGCGGGCTCGCACACCGCCGACCACACCAAGATCCAGGTGTATTCCTGCAACGGTTCCGCCGCCCAGAAGTGGGTCCTGCACGACGACGGCTCTCTGCGCGTCCTCGGCAAGTGTCTCGACGTCACCGGCGGCGGCACGGACAACGGCACGCTTGTCCAGCTCTACACGTGCAACAGCAGTACAGCGCAGAAGTGGACCACCGGCGCCTCCGGCAGCCTGGTCAACCCGCAGTCCGGCAAGTGCCTGGACGATCCGGGCGAGAGCAGCACGAACGGCACCCAGGTCCAGCTCTACACATGCAACGGCCACACAGCCCAGAACTGGACGAGCAGTGCCGCCGCCGGCTGGAATGCCCACCCCGCGACGGGCCTGCCCATGGTGCTGCGCGCCCGCGACTACCCCACCTTCGCCTCCCCGGGTGACGTCAACAGCGCCACCGGCGGCCCCGACGGCAAGCCCGACCTCTACGCCACCGACACCGCCGGCCAGCTCACCGAATACCCCGGCGCCACACCTGCAGGCACCACCGCCACCTTCGCCGATCCCGTCTCACTGGGCAGCGTCACCGACACCGCCACCCACAGCTGGAACCTCGACGACGGCACCGGCATCACTGCCACCGATCCCACCGGCACCCTTCCGGCTACCCTGACCGGTGGCGCCGCCTGGTCCACCGACGCCGACCGCGGCACCGTCCTGAGCCTGAACGGCACGGCCGGCTACGCCACGACGAACGCCCCTGGCGTCGACACCAGCGGCAGCTTCACCGTCTCGGCCTGGGTCAGGCTCAACTCCCTCACGGGCGGCAACTCGACCTTCGTGTCGCAATCCGACGCCCCGTCCGTCGGTGCCGCCAACGGCTTCCAGCTCTATTACTCCGCCGGCTCGGGCGTCTGGGCCTTCGGCCGCCACAACGACGACACCACCAGCACCTCCTTCACCGCCGTCTACGGCGCCAAGGCCGTGGCGGGCAAGTGGACCCACCTGGTCGGGGTCTTCGACGCGGACGCCGGTCAGCTCCTGCTGTACGTGAACGGCCGTCTGTCCGCCACGAAGGCCTACACCGGCACCGACTGGAACGCCGTCGGCCCCGTCCAGTTCGGCCGCCGCCTCTACCAGGGCGCGTACGGCGAATACGCCGACGGCCGCCTCAGCGACGTCCGCCTCTACCCCACCGCGCTCCCCCCGGCCGACGCGGCGGCACCGGGCGGCAACGCGACCCTCACCCAGCTCGACTGAGCGAACGAGCCCCGGACTCCGCCCCCGTAGGTAACGACTCTGTTGCCTCGGGGGCGGTTTCTCTTGACGCCTCCGCGACCCGCGGCCTACCGTCCTCCCACCAATAGGAAACTTTCCTAACAATGATCTTGCAGTGGACTTCCCAGCGATCACCCTGGGAAGCTGAGCGACTGGGCAGTTGAAAGGCAGGTGTCGACAAACATGGCAGGATCCGCCGGTACGCCGGGCACCCCGCGCGTCCTGCGCGCCATGAACGACCGCGCCGCCCTCGATCTGCTGCTCGCGCACGGACCGCTCTCGCGGACCAGGATCGGGAAGCTGACCGGGCTGTCCAAGCCCACGGCCTCCCAGCTCCTCGCCCGGCTGGAGGCCGCCGGACTCGTGCTGGCCACCGGCACGAGCGAGGGGCGGCCGGGCCCCAACGCCCAGTTGTACGCCGTCAATCCGCGGGCCGCCCACGCGGCGGGCCTGGACGTCACGCCCGAGCGCATCCTCGCCGCCGTCGCCGATGTCACCGGCCGCACCGTGGGCGAGTACGAGCTGCTCACCCCGGGCCGGCGCCCCGCGCAGCCCGTGGTACGCCAGGTCACCGACGCCCTCGACGGCGCGGTGAAGGCGGCCGGTCTCGCCAGGGGCGACGTCCAGCGGCTCGTCATCGGGACACCCGGCGCCTTCGACCCCAACACCGGGCGGCTGCGGTACGCCTCCCACCTGCCCGGCTGGCACTCCCCCAGCCTCCTCGACGAGCTCGCGGCCGCGCTGCCGATGCCCGTCGAGTACGAGAACGACGTCAACCTGGTGGCCATCGCCGAGCAGCGGCTCGGGGCGGCGCGGGGACACGAGGACTTCGTGCTGCTGTGGAACGAGGGCGGCCTCGGCGCCGCCCTCGTCCTGGGCGGCCGACTGCACCGCGGCTGGACCGGCGGCGCGGGCGAGGTCGGCTTCCTGCCCGTGCCCGGCGCACCCCTCGTACGCCAGGTGACCAAGGCCAACAGCGGTGGCTACCAGGAGCTGGCCGGCTCGCAGGCCATTCCCAAGCTCGCCCGCGAGCTGGGCATCCAGCCGGTGCCGACCGGGCCCTACGCCGAGGTCGCCGCCGCCCTCGTCGAACAGGCCGCCCGCATCAACGAGGGGCCGCACCTGCGACTCCTGGAGACGTACGCGACCGGTCTCGCCACCGGTCTCGCCTCACTCGTCTCCGTGCTCGACCCCGAACTCGTCGTGCTCAGCGGCGCCTCGCTCACCGCCGGCGGTGAACCACTGCGCGTCCTGGTGCAGGCCGAGCTGGAGGAGCTGGCCGCCTCCCGACCGCGCCTCGTGGTCGGCGACGTACACGAACACCCCGTGCTGCGCGGCGCGTTGGAGAGCGCGCTGGCGGCCACCCGCGACGAGGTCTTCGACACCTCCCGCTGAGTCCCACCCCTCGACCGACTCCCCCGTCCCACGAACCGTCCCGCGAATCGTTCCGCGAACACCAACACCACCACCACCGCCCTGCCCTAGGGAGACCCCGCCATGCCCGGAATATCCAGGAAAGTCGCCACTGCTCTCGCCGCTTCCGCCTCGCTCGCCCTCTTCGCCACCGCCTGTACCGGCCAGTCGTCCTCGGGCGCGAGCGACGACGCCTCCAAGGACACGACGATCAACTTCTGGCACGCCTGGAGCGCGCCCGGCGAGATCGCGGGCGTGAAGGCCCTGGTCGCGGGCTTCGAGAAGACGCACCCCAACATCCACGTCAACATCGTCGCCAACATGACCGACGACAAGATCAACCAGGCCCTGCGCTCCGGCGGCGACAAGGCTCCCGACGTGATCTCCTCGTTCACCACCAACAACGTGGGCAAGTTCTGCTCCTCCGGTGCGCTGGTCGATCTCAACCCCTTCTTCAAGAAGGCGGGAATCGACCCGTCGACGACCTTCCCGAAGGCGATGAACGAGTACACCCAGTTCGACGGCAACCGCTGTACGGTGCCGCTGCTCGGTGACGCGTACGGCCTCTACTACAACAAGAACGCATTCAAGAAGGCCGGGATCTCCAGCCCCCCGAAGACCTGGTCCGAATTCGAGGCGGACGCGAAGAAGCTCACCATCTCCAAGGGCGACTCCTACTCCCAGCTGGGCTTCATGCCGAACTACCACGGCTGGGAGTCCACCACCGAGCACTACTTCGGCCAGTTCTCCCCGACGTACTTCGACAGCAGCGGCAAGTCGAACCTCGCCAAGGACCCCGCGTTCACCGCCGGATTCACCCTCCAGAAGAAGCTCGTCGACGAACTCGGCGGCTACCAGAAGCTGGAGAAGTACCGCTCCAAGCTCGGTGACGAGTGGGGCCCCAAACACCCCTTCCACACCGGCCAGGTCGCCATGCAGCTGGACGGCGAATGGCGGCTCGGCATGGCCGAGGACGCCAAGCCGAACTTCGAGATCGGCGTCGCCCCGCTGCCCGTCCCCGACGACCAGGCCGACCAGTACGGCAAGGGCTACATCACCGGCACCATCGCGGGCATCGCGGCCACCAGCAAGAAGCAGAACGCGGCCTGGGAACTGGTCAAATACATGACCACGGACACGGACGCGGTGGTCGGTTTCGCCAACGCCATTCACAATGTGCCCTCCACGCTGACCGCGCTCAAGTCACCGAAACTGAAGTACGACCCGCGTTTCAAGACGTTCCTGGACATCGCGTCGAACCCGAACTCGACGACAACTCCCGCGTCCATCAACGGCGGTACCTACCTCGTGACGATCCAGCAGTTCGGATACGACTACGAGAGCGGCAAGACGAAGGATCTGAAGGCGGGTCTGCAGAACACCGCCGCGCAGATCGACACGGACATCGCGCAGGCGAAGTAGCGGACGGGCACGGACATGAGCACCGTCACACTGGCCTCGAAGCGGCGCCGATCGGCGCTGCGCACCCTCGCCTTCATGTCGCCGTGGCTGATCGGCTTCGCGGTCTTCTTCGCCTATCCGCTGATCTCGACCGTCTATTTCTCGTTCATGCACTACGACGGCTTCAAACCACCGACGTGGAGCGGGACGAAGAACTGGACCTACGTCTTCGAGCACTACCCGCTGTTCTGGCCCGCGCTGCGCAACACCCTGTGGCTGGTTCTGGTCATGGTCAGCCTGCGGGTCGTCTTCGGACTCGGCGTGGGCCTGCTGATCACGAAGATCAAGACAGGCACGGGCGTCTTCCGCACCCTCTTCTACCTCCCCTACCTCGCCCCGCCCGTCGCCGCGACGATGGCCTTCGCCTTCCTCCTCAACCCCGGCACGGGACCGGTCAACTCGATCCTGGAGAAGGTCGGCATCCCGGCCCCCGGCTGGTTCAACGACCCCAGCTGGTCCAAGCCGGCCCTCACCCTGCTGGCCCTGTGGGGCATCGGCGACCTGATGGTCATCTTCATGGCTGCGCTGCTCGACGTACCGACGGAGCAGTACGAGGCGGCGGAGCTGGACGGCGCCTCGGCCTGGCAGCGGTTCCGGTACGTCACGCTGCCGAACATCTCGCCGATCGTGATGTTCGCCGTGGTCACCGGCGTGATCCAGACCATGCAGTACTACACCCAGCCACTGATCGCCGGGAAGGTCGCCTCGGGCGTCATCCAGGGCGCCGGTACGCAGTTCGAGCCCGGCTACCCCGACAAGTCGACGCTCACCCTGCCGCAGCTCGTCTACAACCTCGGCTTCCAGCGCTTCGACTACGGCTCCGCCTGTGTGGTCGCGCTCGTGCTCTTCGCCCTGTCCATGGTGTTCACCGCGTTCCTGATGCGGCGCCGGGGCGGTCTCATCCAGGCAGGTGACTGACACCCATGACACAAGTACTCGACAAGCCCGTGGAGTTGCGGGCCCCGGTCTCGCCCGCCGAGCGCACCGCCCGCCGCAAGGCCCTCCTGGAGTGGGTCGCGATCCACGCCCTCGGCGTCGCCACCGCCCTCTTCTTCGTCCTGCCCTTCGTCTTCGTCTTCCTGACCTCCCTGATGAGCGACTCGCAGGCACTCAGCCGCGATCTGATCCCGCACACCTGGGAGTGGGGCAACTACAAGAAGGTCTTCGACACCCCCGGCTTCCTCACCTGGTGGAAGAACACCCTGCTGTACGCCGGTGCCGGCACCGTCTTGACGGTCGTGTCGTCGATCCCCGTCGCGTACGCCCTCGCCAAGTTCCGCTTCCGGGGCCGGAACCTGTCGCTGATGCTGGTCATCTCGATGATGATGCTGCCGCCGCAGGTCGTCATCATCCCGATGTACCTCTTCTGGGCGAAACAACTGGACCTGTCCGGCACGCTGTGGCCGCTGATCATCCCGATGGCCTTCGGCGACGCGTTCTCCATCTTTTTGCTCCGCCAGTTCCTGATGACCATCCCGAACGAGTACCTCGACGCGGCGAAGGTCGACGGCTGCGGGGACCTGAGGGCCCTGCTGAAGGTCGTCCTGCCGATGGCGAAGCCGGGGATCGCCGCCGTGGCCCTCTTCCAGTTCTTCTACGCCTGGAACGACTACTTCGGCCCGCAGATCTACGCCTCCGAGAACCCCGGCGCCTGGACCCTCTCCTACGGCCTGGAGTCGTTCAAGGGCGCGCACCACACCGACTGGAACCTCACCATGGCCGCGACCGTACTGGTCATGGCCCCCGTGATCCTCGTGTTCTTCTTCGCACAGAAGGCGTTCGTCGAGGGCGTCACGCTCACCGGAGTGAAGGGTTGACACACACATGAAACTCACCGTGGTCGGCGGAGGGTCGACCTACACACCCGAACTCATCGACGGCTTCGCCCGGTTGCGGGACACCCTGCCCGTCGAGGAACTGGTCCTCGTCGACCCGGCCGCCGACCGCCTCGAACTGGTGGGCGGCCTGGCGCGGCGCATCTTCGCCAAGCAGGAGCACCCCGGCCGGATCGTCACGACCTCCGACCTGGACGCGGGCGTCGAAGGCGCGGACGCGGTCCTGCTCCAGCTGCGCGTCGGCGGCCAGGCGGCCCGCCAGCAGGACGAGACCTGGCCGCTGGAGTGCGGATGCATCGGCCAGGAGACGACGGGCGCGGGCGGTCTGGCGAAGGCGCTGCGCACGGTCCCGGTCGTCCTGGACATCGCGGAACGCGTCCGCCGTACCAACCCCCACGCCTGGATCATCGACTTCACCAACCCGGTCGGGATCGTGACGCGCGCGCTGCTCCAGGCGGGCCACAGGACGGTCGGGCTGTGCAACGTGGCGATCGGCTTCCAGCGGAAGTTCGCCGGAATGCTCGGGGTCGCCCCCGTGGACGTCCATCTGGACCACGTGGGCCTCAACCACCTCAGCTGGGAGACCGGGGTGCGCCTCGGCGGCCCCGAGGGCGAGAACGTCCTGCCGAAACTGCTGGCCGAACACGGCGACACGATCGCCGACGACCTGCGCCTGCCCCGCACCCTCGTGGACCGCCTGGGCGTGGTCCCCTCCTACTACCTGCGCTACTTCTACGCGCACGACGAGGTCGTACGAGAGCTGCGGACGAAACCGTCGCGGGCGGCGGAGGTCGCCGCGATGGAGCGGGAGTTGCTGACGATGTACGGCGATCCGGCACTCGACGAGAAGCCGGAGCTGCTCGCCAAGCGGGGCGGCGCGTTCTACTCCGAGGCGGCCGTCGACCTCGCCGCCGCGCTGCTCGGCGGGGGCGGCAGCCCCTACCAGGTGGTCAACACCTACAACAAGGGGACCTTGCCCTTCCTCCCGGACGACGCCGTGATCGAGGTGCAGGCGGCCGTCGGTCCGCACGGCCCGACACCACTGCCGGTCCTGCCGGTCGACCCCCTGTACGCGGGGCTGATGGCGGCCGTGACGTCCTATGAGGACCTGGCCCTGGAAGCCGCCCTGCGCGGCGGACGCGACCGGATCTTCCGGACCCTTCTCGCCCACCCCCTCATCGGCCAGTACGAGTACGCCGACGCCCTCACCGACCAACTGATCGCGCACAACCGGGAGCATCTCGCGTGGGCATGACGTCATCCGGACCCGGCGCCGGGACGGCCGCCGGATCCGACTCCGCGGGCATGGTCCTGGCCATCGACGCGGGGAACAGCAAGACCGACGTCGCGGTCGTGTCCGTGGACGGGCGGGTGGTCGGGGCCGCGCGCGGCGGGGGATTCCGGCCGCCGACGGTCGGGGTCGACACGGCCGTGGACGCCGTGGGCGAGGCCGTCGCCCGCGCCTTCGCCGAGGCGGGCGTCGACTCCGTGGCCCATGTCTCGGCCTGTCTCGCCAACGCCGATCTTCCTGTGGAGGAGGAGCAGTTGGCGGCCGCGCTGCACGCGCGCGGATGGGGCACGAGCGTGGAGGTGCGCAACGACACGTTCGCGATCCTGCGCGCCGGGATAGCGGAGCCGCGCGGGGTCGCCGTCGTGTGCGGCGCGGGTATCAACTGCGTCGGCATGCGCCCCGACGGCCGCACCGCCCGCTTCCCGGCGCTCGGCCGGATCTCCGGGGACTGGGGCGGGGGCTGGGGCCTGGCGGAGGAGGCCCTGTGGCACGCGGCCCGTGCGGAGGACGGCCGGGGCGGGCCCACGGCCCTGTCCCGCACCCTTCCGGCCCACTTCGGTCTGTCCTCGATGTACGCCCTGATCGAGGCGCTGCACCTGGAGCACATCGAGCACGACCGCCGGCATGAACTGACTCCTGTGCTGTTCGCGACGGCGGCGGAGGGTGACGAGGCCGCTCGCGCTCTCGTGGACCGGCTCGCGGACGAGGTCGTCGCGATGGCCACGGTCGCTCTGACCCGGCTCGACCTCCTCGCCGAGGAGACCCCCGTCCTCCTGGGCGGTGGTGTCCTCGCCGCCCGCCATCCCCAACTCGACGACCGGATCCGCGAACTCCTGTCGGCCCAGGCCCCCAAGGCGGTCCCCCAGGTGATCTCGTCCCGCCCCGTGCTGGGCGCCGCCCTCCTGGGCCTGGACCACGTCCACGCCCCCGCCGAGGTCCACACCCGCGTACGGGCCTTCTACGAGGGGGGTTGAGGGGCTTCGCCCCCAGACCCCCGGGTGGGTTCGTCGGCTGCGGGCCGGTGGGGGCCGTTCGCGCAGTTCCCCGCGCCCCTGAGGGCCGGGGCTGCGCCCCAGGCCCCCATCGGCCTCAACGACCTCGCCCTCAAACGCCGGACGACCCCAGGCTTTTAGGGGCGCGGGGAACTGCGCGCCAAGCCCCCACTCACCCGCACCCAAAAGACCACCCCTCGCACACACCCCAATACCGGCACATTCGAAAGGGAACCGAACACACACCGGTCGCGTATTCATGGTCAGGGGGGTGGCGCGGAGCGCCGCGGTCGCGCTGCCGTCCGAACGGGCCACCAGTGTACGAAGGGTGGGCTGCAATCCGAACAAGATCGAGTCAAGGCCTGTGCGGATGTCAGTCCAGACGGCGATACTTGCGGCCGTGCACCTCTCTTCGTGCTCCCGCGCACGCGGGGGAGGTGACCGACGGATGACCATGGGGGAGGTCAAGTGACACAGCCGCCGAAGGGCACGGCGCCACCGGGGCAGCCGGCCACGCCCACGATGCCGGCCGTCCCGCCGCAGTCCGGCGCGACAGCGGCCCAGTACGGCCCGACGGCGACAGCGACGGCGCCGCGGTCCGGGCCCCCCTCGCCACAGGGCAGACCCGCCACGCCCGACATCGCTCCCGCACGCCGCACCGCCTGGGCGGAGGGCGTGGAGCGCCTGCGCGCCGCGGCGACGACGGAGCCGGGCCGGCTGCGCCTCATCGGCGCCGTCCTCGCCCTCCTGGTCGTCGCGTTCGGCACGGTCACCGCCTGGCAGATGACGGAGCGCTCGAGCGCGGCGGACGACGTGCTGCACAGCAGCCAGCCGCTGAGCGCCGGCGCCGCCGACATCTACCGTTCGCTCGCGGACGCCAACACCGCGGCCTCCAGCGGCTTCCTCGCGGGCGGCCAGGAGAGCGCGGACACCCGCGACCGGTACGAGAAGGACATCCGGACGGCCGCGCAGGGGCTCATCACCGCCGCCGCCAACTCCGACCCGGGGTCCCCGTCCACGGACACGATCGCCAAGCTCAACAAGCTGCTGCCGGAGTACAAGGGCCTGATCGAGCGGGCCCGCGCCAACAACCGGCAGGGCTATCCGCTCGGCGGCGCGTACCTGCGGTACGCGAACGAGAAGATGCAGCAGCAGATGCTCCCCGCGGCCGAGGAGCTCTACAAGCGGGAGAACGCCCGGCTGAGCGCCGACTACGCCGACGCGAAGCCCTACCCGTGGGCCGCGATCGGTCTCGGCATCCTCGCGCTCGGCGGGCTCTTCTGGGCCCAGCGGCGCCATTACCACCGTACGAACAGGGTGTTGAACCAGGGACTGGTCGCCGCCACGGCCGCCTCCGCGGTGGTGCTGCTCTGGCTGGTGGTCGGGCACAGCGTGGCCCGGGCCGGGCTGAACTCCTCGTACGACCACGGGGTTCGCTCGCTGAACGTGCTGCACGACGCCCGGATCGCCTCCCTGAAGGCACGGGGCAACGAGAACCTGACGCTGGTCAGCCGGGGCGCGGAGACCAAGCAGGTGTCCGCGACGGAGGTCATGGACCTCTACGACTACGACTTCCAGCTGGACATGAAGACCCTCACCAAGGGCCTGGCGCTGGCCGAGGGCCTCGCCGACGACACGGCGGGCAAGAAGCCCGTCGAGGCCGCGACGGCCAACATGAAGGTCTGGAAGTCCCGCCACCAGGAGGCCCGCACGGCCGACGACGCGGGCGACTACCAGGGCGCTTTGAACAAGGTGATCGGTTCGGCGGCCGACAAGCCGACCGGCGAGTGCTTCGACGGCGTGGACACCAACCTCGCGGCGGCCCTGACGCACGAGGAGAGTGAGTTCAAGCAGGCGGCAGGCGACGGCCGGGACGCGATGAGCGGGCTCCCGGCGGGCGCGGCCGTCCTCGCGGTGCTGGCCGCGGCGGGCGCGCTGCTCGGCATCGGGCGCAGGCTTTCGGAGTACCGGTGAGAGGGGGAGCGGTGAAAGGGGGCATGGCGATGACTGCACGACGTCTGAGGGCGAGCCTGAAGGGCTGGGGCGGCGTGGGTGCGATGGCCCTCGCCCTGGTCGTCACCGCGGTCTTCGCCCTGTTGCTGCCGCTGAGCAGCGCCCACGGGGACGGCAGCACGGGCACCGGCGGCCAGGGCGTGGGCCAGGCCATCCAGGCGCGGGCCGACACGTGCACCGACCCGCAGGACCAGAGCCCCGCCCCGTCCTCCGACGACAACGGCAAGACGATCACGGCCATCAAGCAGCGCGGCTATCTGTCGGTCGGCGTCGACCAGAACAGCTACCGCTGGGGCTACCGCGATCCGAACAACACGGCGAAGAGCAGCGACCTGGAGGGCTTCGACATCGATCTCGCGCACGAGATCGCGCAGGAGATCCTCGGCGACCCGAACGCCGTCCGTTTCCACGCCATCCCCACCAACCAGCGCATCCCCGCGATCAAGTCCGGTCAGGTCGACATGGTGGTGCGCACCATGACGATCACCTGCTCCCGCCTCAAGGACGTGGCCTTCTCCGCCCCCTACTTCCTGACCGGACAACAGGTACTGGCCCCCAAGACCTCCGGCATCAAGGGGTACGACAAGACGCTGGCGGGCCGGCGGATCTGTTCGGCGGCTGGCTCGACGGCGTACGACAGGCTGTCGGCCGACAAGAAGGCGGGCACGCTCGCCTCCTCCGCGGACATCACCACCACCGTGCCCAACCAACTCGACTGCCTGGTGCGGCTGCAGCTCGGTCAGGTCGACGCCGTGGTGACCGACGGCGCGCTCGCCGCCAGCCAGGCGGCACAGGACCCGACGGTCGAACTGAAGGGCAAGACCTTCACCGACGACTACTACGGCGTGGCGATGAAGTTGGGCGCCGACGATCTGGTACGCCGGGTCAACCAGGTGCTCGTGGACTACCGCAAGAGCGGCGGCTGGCAGGCCTCGTACACCAAGTGGCTGTCCGCGACCCTGAAGGCGGACTCCCCGTCGGCGACTCCGCCGACGGCGCACTACAAGTAACGGAATTCCGGGTATCGGCAGCGCGGACGACGCGGCCGACGGGAACGCAAGCGACGGGCACGACCGAGAGCGAGAGGTGATCGATGGGCGTCACGGGACCCCCCGAGCCGGTGATGGACCGGGACGAGGTGGACCGTGCGCTGGCGCGGCTCGGCGCGGAGCACGAGGCCATCGAGACCTCGCTCCTCGCCCTGCAGGACCACGCGGGCCGCAGACTCCTCGAAGGCGCCGAGCTCACGGGCACGACCAACGAGCGCTGGTCGACCGCGGAGGCGTCGATCACGCTGCTGTGGGCGTACTTCGACGCGTACACGGACGCGCTGCGCTCCGCCCGCGACATCCGTTCCCGGCGCCGCTGGTCGAGCCGTGAGGACCTGGTCGAGCTGACCGAGCTGCTGCGTGGCGCGAGCATCACGGTCGCCGGCTCGACCACCGCCGCGGCGAACGCGCCGACGCTCTCGGGCACCGGCAAGCTCAGCGAGCAGTTCTCGCTGGTCGCGCTGGTGGAGCGGATGAACGAGCTGTACGCGTCCTCCCTCGACATGGTCGTCGCCGCGGACGCCGTCTGGTCCGCGCTGCCCGCCCGGATCGATTTACTGGCCGCGGAGCTCCAGCGCACCCGCCAGCTCGCGCACTCCGTGGGCGTACGCCCCGGTGAGCACCCGGCGGGCGACGACCTGGAGCGGATCACCCGGACGCTGAGCACCCTGCGTCAGCAGGTCGTCTCCGACCCGCTGGCCTTCTGGGTGCCCACGAAGGGCAGTTCGGCGCCCGGCGGCGGACGTCCCGACACGACGACGTACGACCGCGAGGCGCGCGCCCTGGAGGACGTGCGCCGTGAGATCGACGCGGTGCTCACCGTCCGCCAGGACGCAGAGGCCCGACTCGTGCGGCTGCGGGACGTACTCAGCCGTGCCGACCGCACGCTCGCGGAGGCGAGGAGCGCCCGCGGTGAGGTGCTGGCGAAGATCGCCGCGTCCGAGGTGCCGGCCGTCAGCGGGCCGCCGACGGTGCTGCAGGAGCAGTTGGCGGCGGCCGCGGAGTACCGCAGACACGCCCAGTGGCACCGTCTCTCGCCGCTCCTGGAGGCGCTGGAGGAGAAGGCCGAGGACGAGCTGCTGCGCGCCCGCGAGTCGTTGACCGCGGTCACCGCGCCGCTGGCGGTCCGCGCGGAGCTGCGCGGCCGCCTCGACGCGTACAAGGCGAAGGTGGCCCGGCACGGCCTCGCGGAGGACCCGTTCCTCATCGAGCGCTACGACGCGGCCCGACGCATGCTGTGGAGCGCGCCCTGCGATCTGCGGGTGGCGGAGGAGGCGGTGCTGCGCTATCAGCGGGCCGCCGTCGATCTGCTCAGCCCGCGGGTACCCGAACAGGGCGGCCCCACCGACCGTAGGGGGCCCCACGCGTGAGCGTTGAAGGTGATGCAGTGTGAGTGAGCAGCAGAAGTGCCAGCGGCCCGGTTGCCCGGGGTCGTACGAGGACGTGGGCGGCGGCGAGCTGTACTGCGACACGTGCGGTCTGGCACCCGTCGTCGCGTCGAACGGCATGGTGGGCTCGCCCCCGACCGGACTCACCGCGGGCGGCAAGGGCTCGCGCGGCTCCGGCAGCAGTTCGCGGGCGAGTTCCCGCAGCTCCAGTTCCCGTACGTCCTCGCGCTCCTCGCAGTCGCGGCGCTCGGTCTCCGGACGCCTGTCGCGCTCGCTGTCCGGCAACGCGACCGGCCGCTCGGTGTCGGTGCGCAGTTCGGGCTCGACCGCCGCCTCCAGTGGCCGCGGCCGGCTCGGCGTCGGGCTGGTGCAGGTGCCGGACGTGCCGCGGCCCGACCCGCGCGCGATGGTGCTGGAGAACCCGGAGGTGCCCGAGCGCAAGCGGTTCTGCTCGCGCTCCGACTGCGGGGCGCCCGTGGGCCGTTCGCGCGGTGAGCGGGTGGGGCGCACCGAGGGGTTCTGCACCAAGTGCGGTCACCCGTACTCGTTCGTGCCGAAGCTGCACACGGGCGACATCGTGCACGGCCAGTACGAGGTGGTGGGCTGTCTCGCGCACGGCGGGCTCGGCTGGGTCTACCTCGCCGTCGACCGTGCGGTCTCCGACCGCTGGGTGGTCCTCAAGGGTCTGCTCGACACCGGCGACCAGGACGCGATGGCGGCGGCGATCTCCGAGCGGCGCTTCCTGGCGGAGATCGAGCACGCCAACATCGTGCGGATCTACAACTTCGTGGAGCACCTGGACCAGCGGACGGGTTCGCTGGACGGGTACATCGTCATGGAGTACGTCGGCGGCAAGTCGCTGAAGGAGATCGCCAACGGGCGCCGGACGGGGGACGGGAAGCGCGATCCGCTGCCGGTCGAGCAGGCCTGCGCGTACGGCATCGAGGCCCTGGAGGCGCTCGGCCATCTGCACAGCCGCAATCTGCTCTACTGCGACTTCAAGGTCGACAACGCGATCCAGACCGAAGACCAGCTCAAGCTGATCGACATGGGCGCGGTGCGCAGAATGGACGACGACGAATCGGCCATCTACGGCACGGTGGGCTACCAGGCGCCGGAGGTGGCCGAGGTCGGTCCGTCGGTGGCGAGTGACCTCTACACGGTCGCCCGCACCCTGGCCGTGCTGACCTTCGACTTCCAGGGGTACACGAACGTCTTCGTGGACTCCCTGCCGGACCCGGACAACATCGAGGTCTTCCGGACGTACGAGTCCTTCTACCGGCTCCTGGTGCGCGCCACCGACCCCGATCCGGCGCGCCGGTTCGCGTCCTCGCAGGAGATGGCGGAGCAGCTGACGGGTGTGCTCAGGGAGGTCGTGTCCCTCCAGACGGGGCGGGCGCGCCCGTCCCTGTCCACCCTGTTCGGGCCGGAACTGAAGGTCACGGACACGGAGTTGTTCGGAAGGCTGGACGGAGACGTGTCACGGCTGGGGGCGCGCGCGGTGCCCCTGCGAGGGAGAAAGCGCGCGCCCTCGCCATCCCCCGGCAGCAACGGAGCGGGGGTGAACGGGACCCCGCCGCTCCCCCTGGCTCCCGCTCCGGTCCCGGCCACTGTGGTCAAGCCGCTGAACGCCGCGGCGACCGCGCTCGCGCTGCCGGTCCCCCGGGTCGACCCGGGGGACCCCAACGCCGGTTTCCTCGCGGGCCTGATGGCCTCGGCGCCCGCGGAGCTGATCACCGCGCTGCACGCGGCGCCCACCGGCTCTCTGGAGCTGCGCCTGCGCGAGCTGCGGGCCCGGCTGGAGATGGGCGAACTGGCCAGTGCGAGCAGGGCCCTGGAGGCGCTGGAGGCGGACCACCCCGACGACTGGCGGGTGGTCTGGTACCGGGGCGTCGCGGCCCTGGCGACCGGGGAGCACGAGACCGCGGCGCTGTCCTTCGACGCGATCTACGACGCCTTCCCGGGCGAGCCCGCGCCGAAGCTGGCCCTCGGCCTGTGCGCGGAGGTGCTCGGGCAGCTGGACAACGCGGGCGAGTACTACCGCCTGGTGTGGACGACCGACCCCAGCTATGTCAGCTCGGCGTTCGGCCTGGCCCGCGTACAGCTCGCGGCGGGCGACCGCCGCGGCTCCGTACGCACACTGGAGTCCGTACCGGAGTCGTCGATCCACTACACGGCGGCGCGGGTCGCGGCCGTGCGGGCGCGGCTGCGGCAGCGGCTGGCCGAGGAGGCGGCGGCAGCGGCGTTCCTGGACGATCTGACCGCCGCCGCGGGCCAGGTCGAGGCTCTGGACGGATACGGTCTGGACGCGGTGCGACGCGAGCAGTTGTCGACGGAAGTCCTTGGCTGCGCCCTGGACTGGGTACTCTCCGGTAGCCAGAGTTCCGCCCTGCACTCCGTCGGCGGACGGGTGCTGCTCGGCAGTGAGGTGGACGAGCGCGGTCTGCGTTTCGCACTGGAGCGTTCGTACCGCACGCTGGCCCGCCTCGCGCAGGGCGGCGAGGAGAGGATCGACCTGGTGGAACGTGCCAACCGTTACCGCCCCCGGACGTGGGTGTGATTGATGTCCCAGATGCCCCAGCCGACGGCCCTTTCGCGGTGCCCCAGTTGCGAGGAGCCCCTGGAGACGGGTGACCGTTTCTGCGGTGCGTGCGGGTACGACCTGTCGGCGGTGCCCACACCGCCCCAGGACCACCCCACGATCGCCATGAACGGCTCGTCGACACGCTCCTCCGAGGCCGCCGCGTCCCTGGACTGGCCCCTCGCGCCGGAGCCGGCGAACTCCGACACGCCCGCGCCTGTGCACCGGGCGACCGACATCCGGGGCATGGACTCGGGCGGCTCCGAACTCCCGCACCCGGACACGGAGTCCGCGGGAGCCCAGCAGCCGGGCGACCACCCCTCGGGCGGGCAGCCTTCGGGGGCAGGGCCTTCGGGCGGGCAGCCTTCGGGTGCAGGGCCTACGGGCGGGCAGCCTTCGGGCGTACGGTTCGACCGGCCCCCGGAGCCCGACGAGTACCCGCTCGCCCCGCCGGCCGAAGCCCCCGCCGGGCCTGTCGTCGATCCGCGGACCGCCGACCTCGCCGCACCCGTCACGCCCCCCGCGGGCACCAAACTGTGCGTCGCCTGCCGCTCCGGTCATGTGGACAGCGACGGCTACTGCGAGAACTGCGGGCACGCCCAGCCGCGCGAACGGGATCACATGGAGCAGGAGTTGGGTGCGGTGGCCGCGGTCAGCGACCGGGGTCTGCGTCACCACCGCAACGAGGACGCGTTCGCGATCTCCTCGACCGCGCTGCCGGACGGCTCTCCCGCGGTCGTCGCGATCGTCTGCGACGGGGTCTCTTCGGCGACCCGCCCCGACGAGGCCTCGCTCGCCGCGTCGCGGGCGGCCAATGAGGCGCTGCTGGCGGCGCTGCCGCTCGGCACCCACCCGCAGCAGGCCATGCACGAGGCGATCCTCGCGGCCTCCGAGGCCGTCAACTCGCTGGCCGAGGCGCCCCCCGCGCACGAGGAGCACGCCCCGCACCAGAACGCGCCCGCCTGCACCCTCGTCGGCGCCGTCGTCACCCCCGCCCTGCTGATCGTCGGCTGGGTCGGCGACAGCCGCGCCTACTGGGTTCCCGTCGACCGGACTTCACCCCCCGCCCGGCTCACCGAGGACGACTCCTGGGCCGCGCAGATGGTCGCCGCGGGCCTGATGAGCGAGGCGCAGGCGTACGCCGACGAGCGCGCCCACGCCATCACGGGCTGGCTCGGCGCGGACGCGTACGAACTGGAGCCGCACACCGCTTCTTTCAAGCCGGACCGGCCCGGTGTGGTGGTCGTGTGCACCGACGGACTGTGGAACTACGCGGAGGCGGCGGAGGAGATGGCCGAGGTCGTGCCGCTGGACGCCGCCGAAAGGCCCCTTCACAGCGCCCAGGTCCTGATGGGTCACGCCCTGGACGGTGGGGGCCACGACAACGTAACAGTGGCCGTCGTCCCGTTCCCGGCCCCGCCGCAGGGGGCAGGATCGGCCTGAGGCCGCGAAAAGGCGCAATCCGTGCCCACGGGGACGGCCTCGGACCGGAGGGGACCGGTCCGCATACAGTCATCGCCTCCGCCAACTACCGGAGGTCTTGAGGGGGACGAAGAAGGCATGGCCAATTTCTCGAAGTCGAACGTGCCGCAGTTCTCGGTCGACGTGTACCAGAACGAGTACCTGCCCGAGGGCGGCCGCGAGGTCAACGCGATCGTCACGGTGAGCGCCACCGGCGGCGGCACCGTCGGGAGCGCGGTCGGCGCGCCCCACCTGTACGCGGCGGGCCGGGGCCCGGACGCCGCCGTGGTGATCATGGTCGACTGTTCCGGCTCGATGGACTACCCGCCGACCAAGATGCGCAACGCCCGCGAGGCCACGGCCGCCGCGATCGACACCCTGCGCGACGGCGTGCACTTCGCGGTGATCGGCGGCACGCACGTCGCCAAGGAGGTCTACCCCGCGGGCGGGCGCCTCGCGGTGGCCGACGCGGCGACCCGCGGCCAGGCCAAGGAGGCACTGCGCAGGCTGAGCGCGGGCGGCGGTACGGCGATCGGCACCTGGCTGCGCCTCGCCGACCGACTGCTGTCCTCGGCCGAGGTGTCGATCCGGCACGGCATCCTGCTGACCGACGGCCGCAACGAACACGAGTCGCCACAGGACCTCAAGGCCGCGCTCGACTCCTGTGCCGGACGTTTCACCTGTGACGCGCGTGGAGTGGGCACGGACTGGGAGGTCAAGGAGGTCACCGGGATCGCCTCGGCGCTGCTCGGCACCGCCGACATCGTCGCGGACCCGGCCGCCCTGTCCGCCGACTTCACACAGATGATGGAGACGGCCATGGGCAAGGAGGTCGCGGACGTCGCGCTGCGCCTGTGGACGCCGGTCGGCACCGAGATCAAGTTCGTCAAGCAAGTGGCCCCCACGGTCGAGGAGCTGACCGACCGTCGCACCGAGGCGGGCCCGCGCGCCGGCGACTACCCCACCGGGTCCTGGGGCGACGAGTCCCGCGACTACCACGTGTGCGTCGAGGTCCCCTTGGCCGGAGTGGGCCAGGAGATGCTGGCCGCCCGGGTCTCGCTCGTCGTGCCGCAGGGCGACGGGGGCGTGCACAACCTCGGCGCCCAGGGGCTCGTCAAGGCCGTGTGGACCGACGACATGGTGGCCTCGACGAGGATCAACGCCCAGGTCGCACACTACACAGGCCAGGCCGAACTGGCGCAAGTCATCCAACAAGGTCTGGATCTTCGCAAATCGGGAGATGTCGACGGGGCAACGGCCAAGCTGGGCCGCGCCGTTCAGCTCGCGAGCGCGTCGGGCAACGCGGATACTGCGAAACTGCTTGCGAAGGTGGTGGACGTGGTCGACGCCGCGGCAGGTACTGTGCGATTGAAGGCAAGGGTCGAAGAGGCTGACGAAATGACCCTTGAGACACGGTCCACAAAGACTGTTCGTGTAAAGAAGTAGCGAGCCCGGTTCCCGTGGGGAACTGGAGAAACCCGGTCACAACGGCCGGAAAAGGAGAGGGGGAAGCGCCGACATGCCGACCTGCCCGAACGGACACCAGTCGGGTTCCGACGACTGGTGCGAGGTCTGCGGTCACCGCATGGCCGGTGCCGTGCCTCCGCCCCCTCCACCGCCGCCGCCCGCCGCCGGTTACGGCTATCCGCCGCCCGGCTCGCCCCCGCCCTCCGGTCCCGGGGGTCCCGGCGGCCCCGGCGCCCCCGGTGGGCGCCCGCACCTGTCCGCCGTGCCCAATTCCGAGCCGGAGCTCTGCCCGCAGTGCCGTACGCCCCGTGAGGGCGGTGCGCCGTTCTGCGAGGAGTGCCGGTGGAACTTCCTGACGAACACGGCGACCTCGTACACCCCGGCGGCGCCGCGTCCGCAGTCACCCGCGCCCGGAATGCCCAATCCGGCGCTGCGCTTCCAGCAGCCGCCGCAGGGGCAGCCGGGCGGTCCCGGCCCCGCGACCGGTCCCGGTCACGACCCGTTCGACTACCAGAGCTCGCGGCCCTCGCAGATGAACCGCCCCGCGGAACCGATTCCGCCCTACGGGCAGGATCCGTCGGGCTTCCGCGGCGACCCGTCCCGTCAGGGCGGTCCCGGTGGTCCTGGTGGGCCCGGCGGCCCTGGCGCTGGTCCCGGTGGGCCCGGTGGCTTCGGTGGTCCTGGTCCTGGCGGTTTCGGTGCGGACCCGTCCCGTCCGGTTCCGCCGCCGCCCGGGCCCACGCCCGGCGGACCCGGTGGCCCCGGCGCCCCGCAGGCCTTCACCCAGCAGCCGGCCGCGCCCGCGTTCCCGCAGCAGGGTCCGCCCGGGCCCGGCGGTCCGCAGCCCGGGGGCCCGTCCTTCGGCGGCGGTGACGACGACTGGGTGATCTCCCCGCCGTCGGGCAATTCGCCCGGCGGGCCGGGTGGTCCCGGCGGCCACCCCGGTGGTCCCGGCATGGGTCAGGGCGGCGGCTACGGCTATCCGCAGCCCGGCGTGACCCAGGCCCCGCCCGGCCCCGGTCCCGACTACCAGCAGCAGCGGCAGCCGCTGTCCTGGAGCGCGACGATCGGTCCCGACCGCGAGTACTTCATGGCGATGATGCAGCGCTCCGGCCCCGAGGCCGCGGGCCTGAACCTGCCCGCGTACTCGCCGGAGCAGCAGCGCCCGCTCACCGGCAACCAGATGACGATCGGCCGCCGTCGGCACTCCACCGGCGACATCCCCGACATCGACCTCTCGGTGCCCCCGGAGGACCCGGGCGTCTCGCACCAGCACGCGGTCCTGGTCCAGCAGCCGGACGGCAGCTGGGCGGTCGTCGACCAGAACTCGACCAACGGCACCACGGTCAACGGCGGCGAGGAGCCCATCCAGCCCTTCGTGCCGATCCCGCTCCAGGACGGCGACCGGGTGCATGTCGGCGCCTGGACGACGATCACCATCAGGCGAGGCTGACGGCGGGGGTCGCGGCAGGGACCACGGCAGGAGTCACGGCAGGAGTCATGGCAGCGGCCAGGCGTACGGCCCCTCGGGGTCGTCCAGCCACGCCCAGGCGTCCGCGCCGTCGACCGTGACCCCGTACCGCTCGCGCACGGGCCGGTTCTCGCGTTCCCACAGCTCGTACGCCTCGTACGGGTCGAGGCCGCGCCCTGCCAGGGTCAGCAGGAATCGGAACAGCTCGTCGCCGCGGGCCCGGCGCGGCAGCTCGCGCAGGTCCTGCGGCTCCGACTCCTCGGGCCGGCTCTCGCCGCGCAGGGGCACGAAGTAGGCCGGCGTGTGCAGGAAACGCCCCTCGGCGTGTCCGGCGTCCCGGACGCGCAGCGCGATCAGGCCGGTGGACAGCGGCGCCAGGATGCGGGCGCCGGGACGGCACTGGGCGAGCCACGGCCGCGGGATCGAGGTCAGCGTGCAGGTCGCGATGATCCGGTCGAAGGGGGCGCGTTCGGGGACCCCGCGGGCGCCGTCCGCGGTGACGACGGTCGGGTGGTATCCGGCGGTGGCCAGGTGCCGGCGCGCGGACTCGGTGATCTCCGGGTCGAGGTCGACCGTGGTCACCAGGCGGTCGCCGAGACGGTGGGCGAGCAGCGCCGCGTTGTAGCCGGTGCCGGCGCCGATCTCCAGGACGGCGTCCCCCTCCCGTACCTCCAGCGCGGTCAGCATCATCGCCATCAGCGAGGGCTGGCTGCTGGAGGAGACCAACTCACCGTCGCGCACCCGGGTGGCCAGCGGGGCGTCCGCGTAGGCGCCGCGCACCCAGTGCTCACGGCTGCGCGGGTCGGGGTCCTCGCCCCACACCCGCTCGAAGCCGCCCACGGCACCGACGTAGTAGTACGGCACGAAGAGGTGGCGCGGGACCTCCTCGAACGCCGCCCGCCACACCGGGTCGGCGGCCCAGGCCCCACTCCGGTCGATTTCGCGCACCAGGGCGGCCCGCGCCAGGGTGGCGAGGTTGTCGAGGTCGTGATCGTGGTCGTGGTCGTGGTCGAGAGCGTGCCCGCTCATACCTCCACTGTGCGGCGGGACGGGCCGCGAGGCGAGTGCCGCACCCGCTGGGCCGCCAGGTCGCTGGGGGCGCTGGGTCGCTGGTCCTAAGCCTTGCGTCCTCGGTCACCCGGTCTGAGACGATGGTGAGGTGAAAGAGATTCGGCGCGGCACGCTTCAGGAGCAGACCTTCTACGAGCAGGTCGGCGGCGAGGAGACCTTCCGGCGCCTCGTGCACCGCTTCTACGAGGGAGTGGCCGAGGACCCGCTGCTGCGGGCCATGTACCCCGAAGAGGACCTGGGCCCGGCCGAGGAGCGCTTCAGGCTGTTCCTGATCCAGTACTGGGGCGGCCCGACGACGTACAGCGACAACCGCGGTCACCCCCGGCTGCGCATGCGGCACGCCCCGTTCGCCGTCGACCAGGCGGCACACGACGCCTGGCTGGCGCACATGCGCGTGGCCGTCGACGAGCTCGGCCTCTCCGAGGAGCACGAGCACACGCTGTGGAACTACCTGACGTACGCGGCGGCGTCGATGATCAACACGGCCGGCTGAGAGCGCCCCTCCGGGGGGATCAGCGGACGCTGACGTCCAGTGCCCCGAGTCCCGCCCGGCGGACGGCGATCGATCCGTAGGGCGTACGCAGCCGCAGCCACGCCCCGGACGAGTACAGCCCCAACGGGCTCTCGCCCGGGTCGGCCTGACGCACCGGCAGCAGGAACCCGAGCGACTGCGCCGCGTGCACGGCTCGTACCTGAAGGCCGGTGTCACCGATCGGCCGGGACCAGATCTCCCGTCCTATGCGGTCGAGTTCGGCGCGGGTACGGGCCTCGGGCGCCAACTCCTGCGTACGGGACCGGAATTCGGCGACCGCGGTGGCGACCATCGCGCGTACGGCGTCCGGTCCGGGCAGTCCCGGCTCCGGCTGCCAGCCTCCGCGGGGCGGGAGGACCCCGGCCCACGGCGGCCCGGTGACCGCCCCGGGAACGCTGACGGTGGCCGCCGACTCGTCGATGGACTCCAGGAGTTCACCGGCGGAGACGGTCACGTCGAGTGTCACGTCGAGACCGTTCTCGTACGGCTTGGCGAGCCGCGCCGTACGGATCGCAAGGACCTCGAACGACGGCGGCCGGCCGAAGACCGCGAGCGCGGTGCCGGACACCTGGAGGCGTACGGCGGCGGCGCGGTCGTAGTGGATCAGCCGGGCGAGGAAGGCGGCGAGGTCCGCCGCCTCCCCGTCGTCGGTGAGGTGCAACGCGGTCACGGTCATGCCGCGACGGCCTCGTCCACGTCGTCCCGGTACGACTCCAGGAACTCGCGTTCCTCGGCCGTGATCCGGCGCGGGCGCTGCGTCTCGAAGTCGAACGGCACGATGACCGTCGAGGCCGTGACATAGACCTGGTCCGGATCCTTGACCTCGTAGGCGATCGTGAACGACGCGGCTCGTATCTGCGTCACCCACAGCTCGATGTCCACCGGCGTGTGCCGGTGGACCAGCTGCCGCTTGTAGTCGATCTCGTGGCGCGCTACCACGGACCCCTGCTTGAAGTCCTTCTCCGGGCGGAACAGGAAGTCGATACGGGCTTCCTCCAGATAGCGGAGGAAAACCACGTTGTTGACGTGGCCGTACGCGTCCATGTCCGCCCAGCGCAGCGGGCAGCGGTAGATGTGCCGCAAGATCGATCAGCCCCGGGTCAGCTTCTTGTAGGTGGCACGGTGCGGGCGCGCGGCGTCCGCGCCGAGGCGCTCGATCTTGTTCTTCTCGTACGACTCGAAGTTGCCCTCGAACCAGAACCACTTCGAGTCACCCTCGTAGGCGAGGATGTGCGTCGCGACCCGGTCCAGGAACCAGCGGTCGTGGGAGACGACCACGGCCGCACCCGGGAACTCCAGCAGCGCGTTCTCGAGCGAGGACAGCGTCTCGACGTCGAGGTCGTTGGTCGGCTCGTCGAGGAGCAGCAGGTTGCCGCCCTGCTTGAGGGTGAGGGCGAGGTTGAGCCGGTTGCGCTCACCGCCGGAGAGGACACCGGCCGGCTTCTGCTGGTCGGGGCCCTTGAACCCGAAGGCGGAGACGTACGCGCGCGACGGCATCTCGACCTGGCCCACATTGATGTAGTCCAGCTCGTCCGAGACGACGGCCCACAGCGACTTCTTCGGGTCGATGTTCTCGCGGCTCTGGTCGACGTAACTGATCTTGACGGTCTCGCCGACCTTGATCGTGCCGGAGTCCGGCGTCTCGAGTCCCTGGATCATCTTGAAGAGCGTGGTCTTGCCGGCGCCGTTCGGGCCGATGACGCCGACGATCCCGTTACGCGGCAGCGTGAAGGAGAGGTCGTCGATGAGGACCTTCTCCCCGAAGGCCTTGGAGAGGTTGTTGACCTCGACGACGATGGAACCCAGACGCGGGCCCGGCGGGATCTGGATCTCCTCGAAGTCCAGCTTCCGCATCTTGTCGGCCTCGGCCGCCATCTCCTCGTAGCGGGACAGACGCGCCTTGGACTTGGCCTGACGCCCCTTGGCGTTGGACCGCACCCACTCGAGCTCTTCCTTGAGCCTCTTCGCCCGCTTGGCGTCCTTCTGGCCTTCGACCTTGAGGCGGGAGGCCTTCTTGTCGAGGTACGTGGAGTAGTTGCCCTCGTAGGGGTGCGCGCGGCCACGGTCGAGCTCGAGGATCCACTCGGCGACGTTGTCGAGGAAGTACCGGTCGTGGGTGACGGCGACGACGGTGCCCGCGTACTTCGCGAGGTGCTGCTCCAGCCACTGCACGGACTCGGCGTCCAGGTGGTTGGTGGGCTCGTCGAGGAGCAGCAGGTCGGGCGCCTCGATCAGCAGCTTGCACAGCGCGACGCGGCGCTTCTCACCACCGGAGAGGTTGGTGACCGGCCAGTCGCCGGGCGGGCAGCCCAGGGCGTCCATGGCCTGCTCCAGCTGGGCGTCCAGGTCCCACGCGCCTGCGTGGTCCAGGTCGTCCTGGAGCTTGCCCATCTCCTCCATGAGCGCGTCCGAGTAGTCGGTCGCCATGAGCTCGGCGACCTCGTTGAAGCGCTTGAGCTTGCCCATGATCTCGGCGGCGCCGTCCTGGACGTTCTCCAGAACGGTCTTGGACTCGTCGAGCGGGGGCTCCTGCAGCAGCATCCCGACGCTGTACCCGGGTGACAGGTACGCCTCACCGTTGGACGGCTGCTCGAGCCCCGCCATGATCTTCAGAACGGTGGACTTACCGGCACCGTTGGGACCGACCACACCGATCTTCGCACCCGGCAGGAAGTTCAAGGTGACGTCGTCGAGAATCACCTTGTCGCCGTGCGCCTTGCGCGTCTTGCGCATGGTGTAAATGAACTCAGCCAAGAGAAACCGTCCGGACGCTTGAAATCGGCAGTGGGCAGATACACCCCATCTTGCCTGACGGCTACCCCTCGAAGGAAACCCGTTCGGCCGGGGGGCCGTGACCTGGCCGTTCACCGACCGTGCTGGTGGCTGACCTGTCACTGGTTGTCGTCGCCGGTCACCGCCGAGCGACCTCGCACGGCCCAGGGACGGCCCAGGGACGGCCCAGAGATGATCACTCACTCGGCACTCTGGGGCCCGTGGGCAACATGTACTCGTCGTAGAGAGTTCATGACTGCACCGGAGACCACGAGCACCGCCTTCTAAGCCTGGTGGCGCGGGGTGGCGACTGCGCGCAGGTCGTTCCGGGTTTGGAGAGTCCCCGGCTCGGCGGCGCATCTCGACCGCGGCGGACCGGTGTTGCCCCTGGTTGACCATCTGATGTGGCACGGCCTGTGGCGCGCGCCGACGCCCGCCTTCGGACATCGGTCACGGTCGCCGCTCGACACCGCCACCTGCCGTCGCAATGGCCGGACAGTGACGCTCGTGTACGTCTTTGTCCGGGGGCGTTGATGGCGGCGTGTCGGGACTGTCCTTGGTGGTGATGCAGTCATGGCCGCGTCAGCCGCCCCCCAAACTCCGCCGTTCGTGTGGATCGAGCCTCCACACAATGGAGTCCGTGCGCTTCTTGATCATGCTCGCCTTAGCGTGAACTTGCGCATCGGCCCCTGCCGTGCTGCCCCAACCTCTCCCGGTAGCCAAGCGAGGTCACACCCATGAGAATTCGTAGAGTCATCAGCTCCCTGATCGCCGGAGCGGCAGTGGCGGTTCTGGCATCGCCGATGCCGGCTTCGGCGGCGGACACGCCGGTGACCGTCCAGGTCTCGTCAGGCACGCTCGACATCAGCGTCCCGGCGGGGCCCGTGAATCTCGGCACCGTCGCCGTCAGCGGCAGTGCGCAGTCGGTCAACAGCCAGCTGGGCAACGTCACGGTGACAGACGGTCGAGGCGGTACCGCGGGCTGGACCGCCACGGCAAGCGCGGTCGACTTCACGGGCCCCCAGAACATCTCCGTATCCGCTAACGGCTCCAGCGCTTACATCACACCGGCAGCCTCGGTCAGCGGCACCGCCACTGTCACCTCGAGCGACTTGAACGCGCTCTATCCCCCTGGCGCCGTCCAGGTGGCCACCGGCGTGAGCGGCATCAACTCGGCCACCTGGAACCCGACGATCCATCTCACCATTCCCGCGAACGCGCTGGCGGGAACGTACAGCTCGACGATCACGCACTCCGTGGCCTGAGACCTCGTACGTCCTCACCGCAAAAAAGGAAACCGTAAAGCCCTGTGCCCAGGTTCTTTTCCCTCGCGGTGCTGGTGGCCACGGCGCTTGCCGTGGCCACCAGCGCCGCTTCGGCCACATCCCTCGTATCGGATCCGGTACAGCGGCCGAACCCCCCGGACGCCGTGGGTATCCGGCTCGTCGATGTCCCCGCCGACCTCGTCAAAGACCCACGGGCAAGGCAGTACATCATCGACAGCCTGAAACCCGGTGTCACGGTGAAGCGGCGCATCGAGGTGTCGAACAAGTCGGCCGACGTCCTGCATGTCGCGGTCTACCCCGGCGCGGCCGATATCCGCCGGGGTGCCTTCGTCGGCGCTGCCGGAAGCACCCGTAACGAGCTCACCACCTGGATCAAGCCCAGTCGGCTGAGCCTGGATGTCCCCGCTCACTCCAGAGCCCGTGACACCGTGACCATCGCCATTCCGAAGGATGCCGCCCCCGGCGAGCGATACGGCGTGGTGTGGGCGCAGGTCAGCGGTCGCGACCTGGGCAGCGGCATCACCTTGGTCAGCCGCACCGGAATCCGGCTCTACCTCTCGGTGGGCGGCAACAACCCGCCGCGTGCCCGATTCACGGTGGACAACATGACGGCTGAGCGTGATGCCAGTGGGCGCGCCGTCGTACACGCCAAGGTCCACAACACCGGTGGCCGCGCTCTGGACCTCACCGGCGCCATGAAGATGTCCCAGGTATCCGGAAGCATCAGCGCCGGACCCTACCCGGTCGACTCCGGAAAGAGCTTGGCGCCCGGCCAGTCCGCGTCGGTGAACGTCATCGTGACCGATCAGGTCACGGACGGCCCGTGGGACGTCTCCCTTACGTTGAAAAGCGGGTTGTTGGAGGTGACGAAAAAAGCTCGAATCACCTTCCCGAACGGGCCAGGAATGGCCGCGGCAGTCCTTTCAAGCGATGATCAGCAAAGCTCGCTGAACTGGAGACTCATCTCGGC
This sequence comes from Streptomyces sp. NPDC058086, assembly GCF_042885015.1. NCBI lineage: Bacteria > Bacillati > Actinomycetota > Actinomycetes > Kitasatosporales > Streptomycetaceae > Streptomyces > Streptomyces sp. NPDC058086. Next base: position 39,514 of record NZ_JBHVST010000047.1, read on the forward strand.
ATCGACGGCTCTGATCCTCGTGATTTTCTCGACGCTCGTGATCATCCGTACTTATCGGCGAAGCTCCGGAGGCGACGATTCCTGACTCCTGATGCCTGACTGCTGATGCCTGACTGCTGATTCCTGACTGGCCCTGCAGTCGCAGTTCGAACGTGTCCGCCCGGGGGCAGGAAGGAAAAGCCCTTCAGCTCGTCCGGCCGCAGGGTGATCCGGACAAGGTGGTCCTGGCTGAGCCGGCCGCCGTCGAAGAGGTAAAGCACCTTGTCGCCCTCGGCTTCGTTCGGTGCCCGGTCGACCGCGAGCAGGCGCCCGATGGGCGGCGTGACGCCCAGCTCCTCGCGAATCCGTGGCGGAAGTCCTGACAGGCGTCCCAGACCCGGCCACGCTGCCGCGCAGTTCGTCGAGCGGCGTCGGCTCTCCCTTGGTGGTGACGCCCGACAACGGGGTGAGCTGCCGGTGGTTCGTCAGCGCCGCCCGGCCAAGACGTCTTGGGGCACCCTCCGAGAAGACGCCTCGGCGCGGGCGGATCGTAGTCGTCCGGTCATCCCTTGTCGCCGTCGGGCGTCATCCTGTGCGGAGTCGGGGGAAGAAGCACACTCTGGTAGTAGGGGCCGAGGCCCGTATCAGGGGCTGGGCCCGCCTCGGAGGTGATCGCAATGACACAGACGACACAGTCGCAAACGGCCGCCGCGCAGGCACGGACCGCCGTCGGCTGGCATGTCGAGATCGAGTTCGAGGAGGACGACCACCGCACCCGCGCCGCCGCTCTCCTCCGGCTCCCCGACGGGAACGAGGTACGCGCTCACGGGTACGCCAGCCGCCACCCCTCCGACTCCAACCAGCCGAGAGTCGGCGAGGAGGTCGCGGGCGCGCGGGCGCTCAACGAACTGGCGATGAAACTGTTGACCAAGGCGCACGACGAGATCGACGAGGCGTCCGGGAGGACCTCGCATCCGCTGAGGTGAGCCACCTCGCATCGGCTGAGGTGAGCCTTCGCGACAGGGGCGGGGGAAGTGAGGTGGGGTGGGGTCGACACGGGTCGGCTGGAGCATGCTGTTTCCAGTGATCCGGTCCGCATCCCGTCCCACCCGAAGGACGCCCATGCCCAAGAAGATCATCATCGACTGCGACCCCGGGCTCGACGACGCCATCGCCATCCTGCTCGCCGCCGGGAACCCCGACGTCGAGATCGTCGCCATCACGACCGTCGCGGGCAACCAGACCATCGAGAAGGTCACCCTGAACGCCCGGCAGGTCTGCACCCTGGCGGGCCTGCGCGGCGTACCGGTCGCGGCCGGTGCCGGCGGTCCCCTCGTCCGGGACCAGACCCTCGCCGCCGAGATCCACGGGGACACCGGGATGGACGGCCCCGCGTTCATCCCTCCGGCCGTGGAGACCGACCCCCGGCACGCCGTCGATCTGATCATCGAGGCGGTCCTCGCCCACCCCGGTGAGATCACCCTCGTCCCCACCGCGCCCCTGACCAACATCGCGCTGGCGCTGCGCCGGGAGCCCCGTATCGCCGAACTGGTCAAGGAGGTCGTCCTGATGGGCGGGTCGTACACCCGCGGCAACATCACACCGGCGGCCGAGTTCAACATCCACGCCGATCCCGAGGCGGCCGCGGTCGTCTTCTCGGCGGGCTGGCCCCTGACCATGGTCGGCCTCGATCTGACGGCACAGGCCGCCGCCACACCTGAACTGCTGGCCCGTATCGGGGCGTTGGGCACACCCGTGTCCCGGTTCGTCGTCGATCTCCTCGACCACTACAACGCCAACGTCGGCAAGGTGCACGGCGCGATGGCCACCATCCACGACGCGTGCGCGGTCGGCCGGGCCATCGACCCGAGCCTGATGGAGGTCACGCCGGCCCATGTCGAGGTCGAGCTGCGGGGTACGGCGACCTACGGCATGACGGTCACCGACTTCCGCGGCCGCTCCGGCCCGGCGAACACCTCCGTGGCGACGAAGCTGCACACCGAGCGCCTGTGGGACCTGCTCATCAGCTCGCTGGAAACCATCGCCGCGACCACCTCCGCCTAGGCCCTGGGTCACTCCCGGACACCCGCCAGCTCCACCGCCCGGCGCCTCAGCGCGAGTGCGGCAGGGGTGACGGACCAGACGACGGCCGTCACCGCGCAGGCGCCGAGGACCGCACCGACGGCCGTCCAGGGGATCTCGATCGTGGTCGGGGCCGACAGCAGGCCCAGGGCGCTCCACATGCCCCGCAGGTTGAGCCCCGCGACAAGGAGCCCCAGTACTCCGCCGACCGCGACGACCGTCAGCGCCTCGGCGCCCACCAGCCGGAGCACCTGCCACCGGGTGGCTCCGGCCAGGCGCAGCACGGCCAGGTCGCGCACCCGGCCGGAGGTCGCCATGACCATGGTGTTGGCCAGGGAGATGCCGGAGTAGAGGAGGGCGATGCCCAGGACCAGCAGGAGGCCGAGCCGGGTCGTCCGGTTCGTCTCGGGGTGACTCGCGCGTACCCACTGGTCCTTGGCGAGGACCTGCCCGCCCGAGCTGAGCACCGCCGCACGCAGTGCGGCGGCCACGGCGTCCGCGTCGGCACCGTCGGCACCATCGGCGAGGGCGACGTCGCCCCGGTCGACTGTCGGCGGTCCAGCCCGGCGGCGCCCTGCAACAGGGTCGACTTGCCCGAGCCGGAGGGGCCCATGACAGCGGTGAAGGTTCCCCCCGGGAAGGCGAGTGAGACCTCGTCGAGTGCCGTCACCACTCCGTCGCCCGACCCGTACCGCCTGCTGACGGAGCGCAACTGGATCGCGTCGATGTTCATGGCTTCACGAAACCGTGTGGAGGCACCGCGGCGCAGTGCGGCAGAAACGAGAGTTGGGATAGGGCCAGGCATACCCCCGGTCCGCCCCCTGCCCCGATGGCACCGCCCGGGACGGCCCTTCTACGGCGACGCCCATGCATCCCCCCGCGTTCGAGGACGAAGGGCTGCACGCGGCCGTGCGGCTGCGCGAGAAGCGGCCCACGCTGCCGGTCCTGGTGCTCAGCCAGTACGTGCAGCGGACGTACGCCTCGGAACTGCTGGACACCGGCGACGGATCGGGGATCGGCTATCTGCTGAAGGACCGGGTGGGGCAGGTCGAGGACTTCGTTGACGCCCTGCGCGAGGTCGCGGAGGGCAGGTCGAACGGCGCGATCGCCCTCGAACTGGTGGTGTCCGAGGCGGCCGTGGGCAAGCACACCGGCAGCATCCTCGCCAAGTTGGACCTGCCTCCGGCCGACGCGACCCATCGCAGGGTGCTGGCGGTCCTTGCCTATCTGCGCGGGTGACGGCCCGGACGGTGAGGACCTGGATGCTCAGGGGGCGAGCAGCACGCAGAGGTCTTGTTTCGGCCCGATTGTCCATACAGCGATCGCAGGCGTGTCACGCGGCCTCTGAGAGACCCTGCCATTCCCCATCGACCGTGGCTCCCACACTGTCGGCCAGGGTGACCCAGAAGCCGAATCGCGTCCGGAAGGACCTTCGGCTCAGAGGCTCGCTCCGCCGCCCAGCAACCGGGCGAGTGTGCTCACCGTCCCGTCGATCTCGCGGGCGCACTCGTACAGCACGGAGTGGGGCCTCCCCCACGGGTCCGAGATGTCGTCCTCGGCCGGCGGGACCGGGGCGACGGCACCCCGACGGCCGGCGGTGGCCGCGACCACGACGTCGAAACCGTCCACGGCCGGCGGGACTTGCCCATCCGGTACATCGCCATGCGTGGTCGCCGTACCTTCCCCGCCCCGCACCGTGTCGACTCCCCCCACAGCGAGACGTACGAACTCCTTCAGGGTGAAGCAGCGCCGCAGCGCCGTCGGCACGAGCCGTACGGCGGCCTCCCGGTGTTCGTGCGCGAGCCCGAGGACCAGCGCTGCTTCCGCGACGAGCTGTGCGCTGAGCGGGCGGGCCGCGAAGCCGGAGCCCTCACCGCCCAGTTCCTCCAGCACCGCCCTGGTGGAGGCCTCCATGCCGGACCAGGGCCGGGCGTGCGTTCCGGCGCTCTTCGGCCGGATCGCCGAACCGGGCGGAAGCCTCGCGGCCAGCAGCCGTTCGGCGAGCACCGAGCGGTGCACGTTGCCCGTGCAGACGAACAGGACCTGGGTCATTTCTCGCCCGCGAGACGTGCCGCCGCGGCGGCCTCCTTCCGGGGGTCCGACACACGAGGAGCGGGCAGCTCGCCGTACGACCCGTAGGTGCCGTAGCGATTGCCCCGGGGCACCGGAGCCATGTTGAAGACGGTGCCGAGGACGCGGACACTCACGCGGTCCAGCGATTCCGCGGCGGTGCGGACCTGTTCCCGGCTGGTCTTCGCGGCGCGCACGACGAGCAGTGCGCCCTGGGCGAAGGAGGCGAGTCCGAGGGTGTCGGCGACCGGCAGCAGCGGCGCGGTGTCGACGATCACGACCTCGTAGGTGTCCGCCAGTTCGCGCAGTACCTCTTCCATGCGCGCCGAGGCGAGCAGTTCCGTGGGATTCGGCGGTACGGCGCCGCTGGCGAGAACCGAGAGCCGGCCGCCGGCCTGCTGCATCACGTCCTCGATACGGGCCTGTCCGATGAGCACGGTGGTCAGACCGGCGTCCTGGACGAGACCGAAGGTCGAGGCCACGCACGGTCGGCGCAGGTCGCCGTCCACGAGGCAGGTGGAGAGACCTGCCTCGGCGAGCGAGAGGGCGAGGTTCACCGCGGTGTTGGTCTTGCCCTCACCAGGCACCGAACTTGTCACCGCGATGATCCGGGGCGGCTCGTCGACCTGGGAGAACTGCAGGTTGGTACGCAACTTGCGGAAGGCCTCGGCACGGTGGGAGTGCCCGTCGGCGCTGACGAGCGGTTGCCTGGGGACGTTCCTGTCGTACGGGATGGCGCCGAGACCCGGCAGCGCGGTGAACTCGCCCAGCGCCTCGCTGGTCTTGAGCGTGGTGTCGAGGGTCTCGCGCAGGGCGACGAGTCCGGCACCGAGCAGCAGGCCGCCGAGCACTCCTGCGGCCAGGTTCAGCAGCGGGCGGGGCGAGACCGGGCCGATGGGGGCGACAGCTTCCTGGGTGACGCCCAGGGAGACGGGCGAGGTGCCGTCGCCCGTACGGAGGCTCTTTCCTGACCGCTCCGAGCCGGGCGGGCGCTTGGGCGCCTCCAGTCGCTCGACGACCGCGCTGAACCGCTGCGCCACGGCGTTGGCGATGCGTGCCGCACGCTTGGGCTCGGTGTCCCGGACGGTGATGTCGATGAGCACGGTGTTGAGCGGGGCGACGGCGGTGATCCGCGACGCCAGTTCCTCCGGAGTGGTGCGCAGTCGCAGCTCCTTCACCACGGGCCGGGTCACCTGACGGGTGGTCACGATCGCGGCGTACGACTGAACGCGCGCCTGCGAGAAGCTCTGCCCCTGGTTCAACTGGGCGGTGTCGTCGCCGGTGCGGGTGGCGACGAAGAGCTGGGTCCTCGCCTCGTAGACGGGTGTACTCAAGCTCGTCGCGCCGAGCGCCGCCCCGGTCGCGAGAACGAGACAGACCACGACGGTCGGCCAGCGTCTGGCAAGAGCCTTCAGGAATCCGTGGAGATCCAAGCTGCACCCCTCATGGGACCGAGGGAACCACCCGAAATGGAATGTTCTGTTCCCTATGTACGCAGCCGACGATAGGGACTCGCGCGCGTCAACCGGGGGAGCCACCCCTGTGTCGGCCCGCCGAACGTGGGCCATCCGGGAAGCGAGTACTCCACCATCCGGTGGCTTCTGCCCGGCGTCACGCCAGTCGATGGCTATATGTCCCATTTATTCCATGTATCTAGATGTTGGTACCCAGATCTTGCTCACGGCCGACGCTGCGGCTTGGCCCGGACTGAAGTCGAGGAGAGTGAAGAAGAAGATGACGACATCGCCCAGATGGCGGGTTGCTCTGGCATCGGCAGGATCAGCTGCCGTGCTCGTCGCGGCACCGCTGGTGGGGGCGCAGACCGCCCATGCGCAGTACCCGCCACCGCCCCCGCGTCTCACCCTCAGCCGCACCACGCTGCCCGCCGGAGGTGCACTGACCTTCGTCGGCACCGGCTTCGGCGCCAGGCAGCTGGTCACCGCGTCGCTGTTCTCCAATGAAGTCGTCCTGGGCAGGTACAGGGCGACCAGGACAGGAGTCGTCACAGGCAAGGTGACCATCCCCAGGCACGCCGTGCTGGGCGGCCACACGTTCAAACTGAGCGCCCGCCACCCCGACCTGACGCTTTCCGTCGGCATCAACGTGCAGGGCAGGCTCGGCCGGCCAGGCAGCGAACCCGGCGACTCGTGGAACCCCCATCACCGCCCAGGCCTCGCAGAAACAGGCAATGAAAAGGCCCTGGCGCTGGGCGGCACCGCGGCGGGGCTGGTCGCGGCGGGCGGGGGCACGATGCTGGCCGTGCGCCGTCGCCGCAGTTCATGACGGAGCAGGACATCGGCACGGCGGAATCAAGGCGTCCCGGCCCCGGCCGAGACGCCTTCCGCATGCGCGGGCCCGGCCACTCCCGCGAGAGGGCACCGGGCCGCCGTCGCGTACTCAGGAACACCCTGCTGGCCGCCGCGGCGCTCCCCCTGGCCGGCGCCGTCTGGATCGGTGTCACCGGGCTGCTCGCCCGTTCGGAGTTGATCGCGGCCGGGCGGGACCTCGACGCGCTTCGGCAGTCGGTGGCGCCCGGGCCCGGCGCCGCCTCCGGTGCCGGGCCCGCGTCCGCCCAGGAGCGGGAACGGGAAGTGCTTTCCGCCGCCGCCCACGCCGCTCGGGCTCATCGCCTCACCACCGGCCCGGCCTGGTACCCCGCAGCCGCGCTGCCCTTCTTCGGCGGCCCGGTCAGGACCGTGCGCGGGGCCGCGTACGCGGCCGACCGGCTGGCCGGCGATGTGCTGTCCCCGCTGGTGCGAGCGCTGCCACCAGCCACGCCGGACGGCCGCGGTGACGGGATGTCCGAGGCCCTGATGACCTTGCAGAAGCACGCGCCGGAAGTCGTCCGGGCCGCCCGCGCCGCGGCCGAGGTGCAGGCCGACGTGCACGGGCTGCCCCGGTCCACCTGGTTGCCGGCGGTCGACCGGGCCCGGGCCGGGCTCGCGCGGCAGATCGACCGCCTCGGCCCGGTGATGACCGACGCCTCACTGGCGGCCCGCGTCCTGCCGCCCCTGCTCGGCACTCAAGGGGAACGGCGTTACTTCCTCGCGTTCCAGAACATCGCCGAGGCGCGTGGCACCGGGGGCGTTCCGGGGGCTTTCGCAGTGCTGTCGGCCGACCGGGGTCATCTGTCCTTCGAGCGGTTCGGCAACAACACCGAGATGGCCACGACGAAGACGGACCTCGACCTGGGAGCCGACTTCACGGCCCGCTACCAGGGCAGCGAGCCCACCCGCGTGTGGGCCAACTCCAACATGAGCCCGCACTTCCCCTACGCGGCCCGCATCTGGGCCGCGGCGTGGCGCGAACACACCGGCGAGCGCGTGGACGGAGTGTTCGCCGTCGACCCCGCCACGCTGAGCCGTCTGCTGCGCGTCACCGGCCCGGCCCGCATGGCGGACGGCACCGAGCTGACCGCCGACAACGTCGTGGACCTCACCGAACGGGCCAGCTACGCGATGTACGACGACGTCGCCCGGCGCAAGGCGTTCTTCGTCGAGGCGGCCCGCGCCGCCGCCGGGCCCCTGATCTCCGCGACCGGCGACATGCGCCGGCTTCCCGCCCTGCTCGCCGCCCTGAACGACGTCCAGCGGGACGGACGGCTGAAGGTGTGGAGCGCGCATGCGGCGGAGCAACGTCTCCTCGAGTCGCGCTCCTACTCGGGCGCGCTCCCGGACACTCCCGGCCCCTTCGCGGGGCTGGTGGTGAACAACGCGGCCGGCTCCAAACTGGACTACTACCTCGACCGGAGCCTGGTCTGGGAAGCGAACGGCTGCTCCCGCGGCGACCGCCCGGTCACCGCGACCGTGACCCTGACCAACCGGGCCCCGGTCTCCGGACTGCCCGGTTACGTCACCCTGCGGGAGGACTCCCCGCCCTACCGCACCCGGCCGGGTGACAACCGGCTCCTGGTGTCGTACTACGCGGGCGTCGGCGCCACCCTGGACGGCGCCACCCTGGACGGCCGTCCGGCGCAGCTCGCGCCCGGCGTCGAACGCGGCCACTCCGTGTACACGCTGGACCTGGAGCTGCCCGCCCACTCCAGCCACACGCTGGTGCTGCACCTGCTGGAGCCGCACGCGGACCGCGCCCCGGTCCTTCTGCGACAGTCCCTGGTGACGCCACTGCGAGCCACACTGAAACCGGTCGGTGCCTGCGGTGTCTGAGCGCCTGCGCCGCTCCGGGGCGGTGCTCCTGGGGGTGCTGCTGCTCGCGTCGTGCGCGGCGGGAGAGCACGCCCCGGACGATCCGGCAGGCGGGGCCGCGGGTGGGCGGCGGGTCGCCGCGCACCGGGTCGAGCACCTGCGGGTCAAGGTGCTCAAGACCTTTCCGCACGACCCGCGAGCGTTCACCCAGGGCCTCGAGATGGCCGGCGACACGCTCTACGAAGGCACCGGCATCTCCGGCCGGTCCTCGGTACGGGCAGGGCCTTTGGGCAAGAAGCCCGCGGTCCGCACGGCACTCCCCGCACCCTTGTTCGGTGAGGGCATCACCGTGCTCGGCCGAACCCTGTGGCAGCTCACCTGGCGCAACCGGACCGCCATCGAGCGCGACGCCAGGACGCTCAAGGAACTGCGTCGCGTCCCCTACCAGGACGACGGCTGGGGCGTGTGCCTCGAGCGGGCCCGGCACCGGCTGGTGACCAGCGACGGCTCGTCACGGCTGACGTTCCGTGACCCCAGGTCGCTCGCGAAGACGGGCGAGGTCGCCGTGACCGAAGGGGGCCGGCCGCTGACGGAGCTGAACGAGTTGGAGTGCGTCGGTGCCGCTGTGTATGCGAACGTGCTCTTCACCGACCGGATCGTGCGCATCGATCCCGTCACCGGAGCGGTGACGGCGAGCATCGACGCCTCGGGCCTGCTGCGCGACGACGAACTCGCCCCGGGGGCCGCGCTGAACGGTATCGCGGCGGTCCCCGGCACCCGTCAGTTCCTGATCACCGGGAAGTTCTGGCCCAGAATGTTCCGCGTCGCGCTGGCCCCGGCCTGACGGACGGGCGGCTCCGCACACCTCTTCAGTGCCCTCCCGTGGACCCCTCGCCTCCCGGCCCTGATTTCCGCATATGCACGAGGCATGGAGCTCTGCTCATCGGGTGAGAGTTGCTCGAAGCCCAGCGTCGCGCCCCGCTGTTCACCGGGCAGCCGTTCACACTCGAATAGTCCTTTTTTGATGCGCTTGGAGGGCGAATGTGGCTGTTCGGGGAGACTATGCCCCACGTACCAGTGGCAAGACCTGCGCAGAGACAGGTCATCCGGGAGCAGCCGCCGACCGGGCGCCGCGCCGGCAAGCCCGTGTGGTACGCGCCGGCCGCCGTCATCGGCGACGTGACCGGCGCCGCCGTGCCGGTGTATCTGGCCTTCACGCTGACCGGCGGCACGCATGCCGTGGCCTACGCGATGGTGGCGGCCGCAGCTTGGCTGCTCGTGCGCGCCGCACGGGACCGCTACGGCGAGCCCCGTCTCGGTGAACGCGACAACATCGGCCCCGCGGTGCAGGACTGGCTGGTGCTGATCGGACTGCTCGCGGTGGTACGGGCTGCGACAGGCGAGGAGTCCCCGTTCCTCCTTGCGCTGGCCGCCCTGGTGCCCTGCGCCCCGTCGAGCGCCGCCGTACAGAATCTGATCCACCGTCACCTGGTCGCCCGACGCCGCGACGGCCGGACCGTCCGCAGGGCCCTGGTGATCGGGGAGGCCGACGCCCTCGACGGTCTGGTGAGCCACCTCGCGAAGCGGACCGACCACGAGTTCGTCGTCGTCGGGGTGTGCCCGATCGGCGACGAGGACCCGCACACACTGGCCCCGGTCGCCACCCGTATCGGCCGGCAGGCACCGCCACGCCCGTCGGCCGACTCCGCCCCGGTACTGGATGCGGCCCGGCGGCTCCACGCGGACGTGGTCCTCGTCGTGCCGGGACCGTACATGAACGGAACGCGCCTGCGGCGGCTGTCGTGGGCCCTGCACGGCGAGGAGTGCCCGCTCGTGGTCGTACCGGGGCTGACCGAGGTCGCCGGGCGCCGGGTGGGCGTCCTCTCCGTGGCCGGGCTCACCATGCTGGCCGTGGCCCCGCCCCTGAGGCGGGGGCTTGCGACGCTGCTCAAGTCGGTGACGGACCGGCTGGGCGCGGCGCTGCTGATCATGCTGCTGGCCCCGGTGTTCGTGACGGTGGCCCTCGCCGTACGGATGGACTCCCCGGGGCCCGCCGTGCACCGGCAGACGCGCATCGGACGCGGCGGAAAACCGTTCACCATGGCCAAGTTCCGCACCATGGTCGTCGACGCGGAGCGGCTGAGGCATCAGCTGACCGGGACCAACGAGCAGGACGGCCGAATGTTCAAGATCCGCCGTGATCCGCGGATCACCCGCGTCGGCCGGGTGCTGCGCCGCTCCTCCCTGGACGAACTGCCCCAGCTGTTCAACGTGGTGCGGGGACACATGTCCCTGGTCGGTCCGCGACCGCCGCTGCCCGACGAGGCCGCCGGTTACGACGAGGTGGAGCGGCGCCGGCTGGTCGTCAAGCCGGGACTCACCGGCCTGTGGCAGGTCAGCGGCCGCTCGGACCTCTCCTGGGACGAGACGGTCGCCCTGGACCTCAGGTACGTGGACAACTGGTCCCCGTCGGGGGACCTCGAGGTGCTGTGCCGGACCGTGGGCGCTGTCGTGGCGGGCAGGGGCGCCTACTGAGCAACTGCCCGACCCGCCACCACGCCCGACAGCACCGACGACATCCACTGATGTCCACGGCATCCACCAGCACCGGCGATCCCCCTGGAGGGCTCATGCCGCCCGGAACCCCCACCGCCCACTCACCCCGGGACCGCTTCGGACCTGACCACCACGCCCCGGGGGACCGCCTCGGCTCGCCGCTGGAGGCCACGGACGTGCTCGCCCTGGCGGACCGGCTCTTCGGGTGGGCCGACGCCCGCGACTGGGCGGGCCCGGACCCGTACGACGGGCTGACCGGCCCGCTGGGACGGCTGGCCGTGCACCGTGTGCTTCGGCAGGTGCTCCTGCAGACCGTCAAACGCAGCCGGATCGACCTGCGTCCGGCCCTGGGCATTCACCCGCTGCGCACCGCGACGGCCGCCGGAACCGCGGCCGGCGCCTGCGCCAGGCTCTCGGCCTCCCCCGTGTGGCGGGAGCGCGCCCTCCGACTGGGCCGGTCGGCGGCCGCCGAGCAGCTGTCCGGGCGCTGGGCCGGGCTGTGGCGTTACGAGTTCGACGTGCAGACCCGCTGGGCGTACTACCCCGCCTCCCGCCCGAACCTCGTGGCCACCACCTTCTGCGCGGACGGCTGTCTGGACACCGGGACGCTCGGCGACGAGGCGGTACGGACCCTCGCTCACGGGCTCCTGGAACACCTGCACAACGGCGAGTTCTTCACCTACACACCCGCCAGTGACGTCCTCGTCCACAACGCCAACCTCATGGGTGCCGCGCTCGCCGGCCGCCTGGCATGCATCGGGACGCTGCCGGGCGAACTGGCGGACCGCCTGGTCGATGCCGCCCGCGGTGCCGTCGAGGTGAGCCTGAACGGTCAGCGCCCCGACGGCTCGTGGCCCTACGGGCGGGGCCCGCGGCTGGGCTGGGTGGACGGCTTCCACACGGGGTACGTGCTGCTGCGCCTCGAACAGGCGGGAACGCTGCTCGACGTTGACGTCCGGCGCCCCCTCGAACGGGGAGTGGACCACTACCTGCGGCACCTGTTCGACGGCCCCCTGCCCCGCTACTTCGCGGACGGCCGGAACAGACGGGACCCGAACAACGACGCGACAGCGGTACGGATGGCGGCGTGGGCGGCCCATCACGGCTTTGTCCGGATCGACTTCCCCCGGGCCGTGCTGGCCGCCGTCGTGGACCGCTACCCCGGTCTCGGCGCGGACACACGGGCCGGCGGCTCCCCGCGGAACAGGTCCCTGTGGGAGTCGCCCCGGTGGAGCGCCGCTCCCCTGCTGGACGCCCTGACCGCCCTCCACGCCGTCCTGCCGGGCGGCCGGCACCCCGCCACCCCGGCCGCTCAGCCGACGACGGCCGCCTCGTAGCCCGACAGGACGTCCGCGGTCCGCCCCGCGCCTCCCGCCCCTCCCGTCGCGTTTCGCTCCCACCACACGGCCGCGCAGAACAGCCCGAACACGGCGAGTCCCCGGTCGCGCCGGCCCCGGACGTGTTCGGCGACGAGGCGGTCGGCGGTCCGCCGGTCGAAGACGTCGTCGAACAGCGGGGAGCGCCGTACCTCGGCCCACAGACGGTCACCGTGCTCGCGCAGCAGCGACCGCACCGGCGCCCCGAACCCCGTCTTGGGGCGCCTGGCGACGAACTCCGGCACACCGGACGCCACCGCCGCCGCGCGGAAGCGCGCCTTGCCGTCGCCGAGCTGCAGCTGCTCCTCCGCGACGGCGCCGAGGGCGGCGGCCACCACCGGCTCCCCCAGGAACGGCACCCGCAGCTCGACGCTCGCCCGCATCGACGCGCGGTCGCCGTACAGCAGGTTCAGCCCCGGCAGGAACAGTCGCCGGTCGCACTCCGCCAGCGCCGAGAGGGGCGTCCCGCCCGCGTCGAGCACGCCGCCCGCCACCTCGCGATGCCGCTCGGTGACCGCCTCCAGTCCGATGAACGGCGACAGCGCCGCCCACTCCCGCCCCGAGTAGTACGCCTGAGTCGCCCACGACCAGTCGCGGGGGCCGAGCTGGAGCAGCCGCCCGAACTTGTCGACACGGCCCCGGTAGCGCCGGGGTCCGGGAACCACGGTGGTGGCGCCGAGGGCGGGGCGCGCCCACGCGGGAAGCCGTTGCAGCAGCAGCACGGCCTGGTAGCGCTCGTAGCCGAGGAAGAGTTCCTCGACGCCGAGCCCCGACAGCAGCACGGTCGCCTCACCGCAGGCGGCGCGGGAGAGCTGTATGAGGGTGACGGCGGCCGGGTCCCCGAAAGGGAGCTCCATGGCGGTGACCAGCTCCGGGATCCGGCGCAGTACGTCGACGTCCAGGTCGACCCACGTCAGCGGCAGGCCCAGCCGTCGGGCGACCCGGGCGGCGTAGGGGGCATCGTCCTCGAACGGCTCCGCGGTGGGCGCCGTGGTGCGTGCTCTGGCGGCGAAGGCGGGTCCGGCGAAGCCCTCCCTGCTCATCTCCACGCCCAGCCAGGTGCTGTCCAGCCCTCCGCTCAGCAACAGCCCCACCGTCACGTCCGCGCGCACCTGCCGGGCGACCGACGCGCGGACCGCGGCACCGATGTCCTCGGCGGGCATCGCGGCACCGGCCCGCCACCAGGGTGACGCCGTGTCATAGCCGGGAGCGCGCCGGGACAGCACCGTCCCGGCCGGTACGGCACGAACGCGCTGCCAGCCGGTCCGCGGCGGCGGCGTCCACAGGAACATGGCGCCCTGCGCCACCGCGACGGGGTCGACGTCGCCGGTCAGCCCGGCTGCCCGCAGCGGTTCGATCTCACTGGCGAGCGCGACCGTGCGGCCCGCCGCGTCCACCGCCGCGTACAGCGGTTTCACGCCCAGTCGGTCACGCCCGTAGCGAAGCTCGCCGTCGGGCAGGAGGAGGGCGAAGGCGAACATGCCGTCCACCTGGTCGAGCAGCCGTGGTGCGTCCGGCTGCAGCAGCAGTTCGTAGAGAACCTCGGTGTCGCCCTCGGTCGTGAACGTCACATGCCGCTTCCGCAGCACCTCGCGCAGGTATAAAGCGTTGTAGATCTCGCCGTTGTAGACCATCACGCCCCGCTTCGGGGAGCCGAAGGGCTGGTCGCTCCTCGGATCGAGGTCCACCACGGCCAGGCGGCGGAAGTGCAGCGCCGCATGCCAATTGCCACCGCCGAGGTCCAGGTGTCCGCTCGCGTCGGGGCCGCGGTGCGCGAGCGCCGCGCACGGGTCCCCGTGCGATGGCGGCAGATGGCGCGCGGTGTCGTTCAGCAGGACGACGAAACCGCACATCAGCGCGCCGCCGTGGTCGAGGAAGAACCACCGGCCCGGTACGCGGCCTGCCCACCCGGTTTCGGCACGGCGCCCGCAGCGCTGGGACCGGGCGACGGACACCCCAGTGCCCTGGCCAGAGCCGGTGTGCGGGGGGCGGTCGCCACGACGCCATCCTCCGTGAGCGAGCGGGCGGCACGACAGGCGACGAGGGAACTCCACAGCGCCGAGGCGAAGTCGGCGGCGGCAGCGGTCTCCTCGCCGAGGGGCTCGCCCCGGACGAGTCGGACGAGGGAGTGCATCTCGGCCGCGTGTCCCTTCGGACCGCCCCGGTACTTCGTCGTGACCGCCCTGCCCCCCTTCCACACGGTGAGCGAGCGGAAGTCGTCGATTCTGGCCGCCACCCGGTCGGTGGCCACTTCCAGGAGTTCCTTGGGCGCGCCGGGCGGCGTCAGCCCCCCGTACACGATGGAGGCAGCCGACCCGTCGTCGTAGGTGATCTGCAGGGTGAGGCTCTGCGCGGCGGCGGGGTCCCGCGTATCCACGCCGACCGCCCGCACATCGACTGGCCTGCCGGGGACCAGGAAGCCCGCGGTGTCGATGAAGTGGCACACCTCGCCGAGCAGCCGGCCACCCTGCCCGGGGTCGAAGTACCAGTGGTCGGCCGGGAGCCGGCCCGCGAACACCCGGTGGACGACCTGGAGGGGCGCGCCCGTGGGGAGCACGGCGCGAAGGTCCCGCACCGAGGGGGCGAACCGCCGGTTGAACCCCGCCATCGCCGGGGCGCCGGAAATCAGCCAGGCGTCGGCGACATCCTCCAGCTCCGTCTCCGTCAGGCCCAGCGGCTTCTCGCAGTACAGGGCGGCACCCCCGCGCAGCACCCGCGCCGCATACTGTCCGTGGCTGTCATGGCGGCTGAGCACCATCACGCAGTCCGCGTCGCCCGAGGCGAGGCCGGTGTCGACGCTCTCGGCCACGGTACGAAAACCCCACCGTCGGCCCTGGTGCGCGGCGGACAGCCCCCGTCCGCCGGCGACCCACGAGAACGCGACGCCGGGTTCCCGTTCCAGCTCCGGGAAGAGCGTCCGCGTGGCGAAGTTGCCGGCGCCGATCGCCGCGAGCCGCAAGGTGCCGCGAGGGGCGGTCCAGGTGCGGGAGCCCGCCTCCGGAGCCGGCCGGGACGGGAGCTGCGCGGTTGCGGAGTAGCGCAGCAGCAGGGCGACGCTGCGTCCGGCGGCCGACGGTTTCAGCGCCTCGTACGCGCCCGCCGCGTCCTCGACGGCGAAGACCCGCGGCTTGAGCCGGGCGAAGTCCACCGCGCCCGTCGCCAGGAGCCGCAGCACCTCGGCGAGGTTGCGCCGTTCTGTCCACGGGACATAGCCCTCCGGGTACGGATGGCCGTCCTCTTCGAAGCGTGCGTCGTACCGGCCGGGGCCGTAGGACCGCGCATAACGGATCGTCAATTCCTTGTGGTAGTAGGACGATCGTGGCGGTGCTACTTTGACGTCACCGACGACCACCACGGTGGCGCGGTCACGGGCGAGGAGGCCGGCGAACTCGACGGGGTCGGAGCTGGACGTGGCGGCGGTGATGAGCACCGCGTCCGCGTCGGCGCCTGCCCAGTGCCGGGAGACGTCGCCGGGCAGGCCGGCCGCCTCCCGCGGGAAGGCCACAAGACCCGCCGACTCGGCTAGCGCCACCATGGCGGGGTCGGGATCGATACCCACCCCGTCGTATCCGTAGGCGCGCAGCAGTTGGAGCGTGATCTGGCCGACCAGGCCGAGGCCGATGACGGCGATCCGTGAGCCCGGCACCACTTCGGCCTGGTGGATGCCCTGAAGCGCGATCGCGCCGACCGTGGCGAAGGCGGCCCATTGGGTGTCCACGGCGTCCGGCACCGGGACGACAAGGTTGCGGGGCACGGCGACGATCTCCGCGTGCGACGCGTAGCGGGCCCCGGCGGCAGCCACCCGCATCCCGGGGCGGATGTCGTCGACCCCCTCGCCCGTCCGCAGGACCGTGCCCGCGCAGGAGTACCCGAGCTGCACCGGACGGTCCAGGCGGTCCTGGACCGTCCGGTAGGTCTCGACGAGGCCCGTTCGCTTCACGCTGTCGAGCACCTGCGCCACCTGCTCGGGCCGCTGTCTCGCCTTGCCGAGCAGGCTCTGCGCGCCGGTCGAGACGGTGGCCCGTTCCGTACCCGCGCTGATGAGCGACCAGTCGTTGCGGATCACCACCACACCGGCGGCTGCTTCGGGGGCGGGAATTTCTCCCACCGTGATGGCGCCGGTGCGCGGGGACAGGAGGACTGTTTTCATTTCCTGCCTTTACGGGGAGGGATCGCGGCCCAGCGCACTGTAGGGAGGGCAAATCACCGGCACATGCACTTCTCACGCGGAACGGACCAGACGGACGAACATCTCCATACGGCCGGGTGAACATGCCACTGGCATGGTGGGCGTTGTCGCGGAATACCGATTCCCTGGTGCCCGGCGAGCCCTTCTTTCGCTCCGGGGAACTACGGCCACCGGTGGGTGCCACCCCGGCAGCGGTCCGGTGCCCGCCCGGAAGGAGAATTCGGGTGAAGCGACTGATGGTCGTCTACGGAACGAGACCGGAGGCCATCAAAATGGCCCCCGTCATCGAGGCACTCGACCGGTCCCCGATATTCCGGCCGACGGTGACGGTGACCGCCCAGCACCGCGGACTGCTCGACCAGGTCCACGCGTTGTTCGGCGTGCGGGCCGACCACGATCTGGACATCCTCAGCGAACGCCAGTCCCTCGCCGACATCACCGTGCGTGTCCTCGACGGGCTGTGTCCGCTGCTGCTGCGGGAGCGCCCGGAGGCGGTGCTGGTCCAGGGCGACACCACGACCGCGTTCGCCGGGGCCCTCGCCGCCTTCTACAGCCAGATCCCCGTGGTCCACCTGGAGGCGGGACTGCGTACCGGCGACCGGTACTCGCCCTTCCCCGAGGAGATCAACCGCCGGCTCGCGACCCAACTGGCCTCCCTGCATCTGGCGCCCACCCCGCACGCGCGGGACAACCTGCTGCGAGACGGCGTCCCCCCGTCGTCCGTCGTGGTCACCGGGAACACAGTCATCGACGCCCTGCTCTGGGCGGTCGGGCGCAAGGCGCACTACGGGGACCCGGCCCTGGCCGACCTCGACGACACGGCCCGCCGGGTCCTGCTGGTGACGGCCCATCGCCGGGAGTCATGGGGAGGCGGAATGGAGTCCATCGGCAGTGCTCTCGCCGATCTGGCGCGTGCCGAGCCCGACCTCCTCATCGTGCTCCCGCTGCACCCCAATCCGGTCGTACGGGCGGCGATCCTGCCCCAGGTCGCCCACATCGCCAGCATCCGCCTGACGGAACCGCTGGCCTACGGGGCGTTCGCCCGGCTGATGAACCGTGCGCACATCATCCTGACCGACAGCGGAGGCATCCAGGAGGAGGGCCCGGGCCTCGGCAAGCCCGTGCTGGTCATACGGGACACCACGGAGCGCCCGGAGGCCCTCCGGGCCGGAACGAGCCGCCTGGTGGGAACCGACCGCGAGCACATCGTGAAGCAGGTACGCCTGCTGCTGCACGACCGTGCGGCATACGCGGCCATGGCGAAGGCCGTGAACCCGTACGGCGACGGGCGCGCCGCGGACCGTACCGTACGGGCGATCGGGCACTGGATGGGCCTGTGCGGGCGCCCTGCGGAGTTCGGCGACGCGCCGGACTCCGCAGGCGACTCGGCGTCAGCTCCAGATGCCGCGAGTGTCGAAGACGGCCTTGCCGCGCAGCGCGGTCCGTTTGACGCCTCGGAAGGCATCGTGGTCCACGAGCAGTACGACGACATCGGCGTCCCGCACCGCGGTGGTGACGTCGACGAGTTCGGCCACGCCCGTTTGCGCCAGTGAGTCCGGCAGTTCCCTGATGTGCGGTTCCGCGACCAGCAGCCGGCCGAGCTGACGCTCGGCCAGCTGCGTGACGATGTGCAGGGCGGGGCTCTCCCGGAGGTCGTCGATGTTCGCCTTGAAGGCCAGACCGAGGCAGGCGATCACCGGGTCCTTGAACCGGCCGGCCGTCCGGACGACCTCGCCGAGCACATAGTCGGGCCGCTCGTCGTTGACCTCGCGGGCGAGCCGGATGAGACGCGACTGCCGGGGCGCGGTGCCGACGATGAACCAGGGATCAATGGCGATGCAGTGCCCGCCGACACCCGGCCCCGGGCGCAGGATGTCGACCCGCGGGTGACGGTTGGCCAGGGCGATGACGTCCCCCGCGTCGATGCCGACGTGGTCGCAGACCATGGACAGTTCGTTGGCGAAAGCGATGTTGACGTCCCGGAAGGCGTTCTCGCTGAGCTTGGCCATCTCCGCCGTCGTGGCGTCGGTGAGCAGGCACTCCCCCTTGGCGAACACCTCGTAGAGCGTGCGCGCCCGCTCGGCGCAGCCCTCACCCACGCCTCCGACAACCCGGTCGTTGGTCACGATCTCGATCATCGTCCGGCCCGGCAGGACACGTTCCGGACAGTGGGCGACCCGTACGTCGGGCGCGTCACCCGCTTCGTGGGGGAAGGTCAGGTCGGGGCGGTGCTTGCCCAGCCACCGGGACAGCTCCACGGTGGTGCCGGGCGGCGAGGTCGACTCGAGGATGACGAGGTCACCGGCCTTGAGCACCTCGGCCACCGAGGCGGCGGCGCTGCGCACGTACGACAGGTCCGCCGTACGGTCCTCCTGGAGCGGCGTGGGGACAGCGATGATGAAGGCGTCGGCGGGCTCGGGCGCGCCAGTCGCCCGCAGTCGGCCCATGGCCACAGCCCCGCTGACGGCCACCGCCAGATCCGGTTCGACGAAGGGGGCACGGCCGGCGTTGATGAGTTCGACGGTGGCGGGGTTGACGTCGACACCGATGACGTCGATGCCATGGGTAGCGAGGGCGGCGGCGGTGGGGAGGCCGATGTAGCCGAGGCCGACCACGCAGACGGTGGAGAACACCTGAAGGAATTCCTTTCGGCGGGCGATTCAGCTCGTCATCGTGTCAGAACGGCTTCTCTCCGGGGTATGTGAAAGACCGGCATGTAACCGATCGGCCGCTGTTCCACACGTTCCCAATCCGCCGAATGCGTGAATCGGTTGTATCCGCCCGCCAACTTCGGTAACCGTGATCCTGCCCATGGATACGTTGCGCCTATGAGTCGCACCGAGGTGGGAAACCGCGAAAACCACGCAAGCAATGTGACGGAATACCGTGCGCACCGCAAGAGGTCCCGCAGGGTCACAGTGCGCGGGGGCGTCGGGCCCCATCTCCAGGCAATCGCCGTGGAGTTGCTCGCTCGAGCCGCCAGACCAATCCGCCATCGGGGTGTCCAGCGCCTGACCTGGATGCTGTCGAAGTACTTCGACACGAACAACCGGGTCACCATCCGGATCGGCGAGGATTCACGGCTGCACGTGCACCTCGACGACGGCTACTGGACGAAGCTGCTGGATCCCGGTTTCGTCTATGAGCCGGAGGTCGGGGACATGCTCGACAGGGTGCTCACATCCGAGGCGATCTTCTTGGACTGTGGCGCCAACATCGGCTTCTGGTCGGTGCTGACGCGCCATCGGACCCGACGCGTCGTGGCGGTGGAAGCGAGCCCGGAGACCTTCCACCGGCTGACGGACAACATCGCCCTGAACGGCGGGGGCGTCGCGCTCGTCCACGCGGCCCTGTGGGGTCGCGACGACGTCTCGCTCTCGATCGTCGGCCACCATCTGTGTCATGCGGCGGCGTCCGTGTGTGAAAGGGACGGCGACGTCGGCCGCAACGGCTGGCGGTCCTTCGACGTCGCATCACTGACCGTAGACACGCTCGTAGAACGACACTGTGCGGGACTGACGGGACCCGTGGTGGTCAAGCTGGACGTGGAAGGCGCCGAGATCCCCGCCGTCGAGGGCGCGAGGAAGACCCTCTCCGAACGAGACGTCGTCTTCCTGTTCGAGGACCACGGCCAGGACCCCACCTGCAAGGTCAGCCGTCATCTCATGGACATGGGCATGGTGGTCATGTCACCCGGCAGGCGCCGCCCGCTGGAGATCCGCGAGATCGCCGCGCTCAAGATCGATCCCACCCGGGGGTACAACTTCGCCGCCTGTCGGCCCGACGCTCCCTTCGTCGAGTCCCTGGCCCGCCCCCGCCCCTGAGAGTCCCGGTCGCCGGGGTCGGCGGTGGGGGCACCGCGCTCGGTCCCGTCAACCGTCGACGGTGTCCCGGGCCGACGCACCGCCCTGCACCGGCACGGCGTCCATGCCGGGCCGTGCTCCCAGCGACCGCCTCGTCGTGCGGGACAACATGATCCACACGGTGAAGGCGGTGTAACCCACCGCGCAGGCGAGGGCGGCGGCCACCGGCCCCGCCCCGCCGCACAGGAACACGGCGGTGAACTCGAACGCCGCGGCTGCCACGGCAATCACCGCCAAGGTTCTGCGCCGTCCGGTGTCACGGAGCTCGACCCCCTGGAAGAGCCGCCCCACCGCCAGCACACCGGTGGCCGGCACCAGGAGGAGGACCGCGGGCTGAGCCGACCGATAGGCCTCACCGTAGACAAGGGGCAGCGCGAAGTAGGCCAACGGTGTGCAGGCCCCGACACAAAGGGCGAGCAGCAGCAAAATCCTCCGCAAGTCGACCGGGTGGCCCGGCTGCCCTCGCGAGACGAGAGGAAAGAGGGCCGCGGGGAGGTAGCTGACGACCTCCGAAACATTGGTGGCGATGGCGTAGATCCCGAGGGTCCTGTCCGCCCCCACCACGGAGAGCCCCATCTGGTCGGAACGCTGCAGGACGTATGTGGACCCGTTGAGGACATGGAGATCCACGTTGCCCCGGCACCAGACGAGAGCCACGTTCCGGCGCCACGCCGCCCTGCCCCGTCCATGCCGGGCGAGGTGAAGCAGCGATCTCCTGGCCTGCTGGAGACGGAACAGGAGAACGGAGTTCAGCACCGCCTGTGCCACGAACGACACAGTGGCCACCTCCAGGGCCGAGGTGAACCCGAGGGGCACGCAGAGCAGGCAGCCGAGGACCGGTCCGCAGTTCCCGAGGGTCCGTGTCACGATCAACCGACGGAGCCGACCGCCGCTCACCAGCATCCCGGTCGTCAGCCTGAACACCAGTCCCCCGTAGACGGCGGCGGTGGCACAGGGCGGAAGAAGCCACGACGGCTGCAACCAAGGGGGCGTCCAATCGCCCACCGCGAGCGCGGCGGCGGCCACCGACGCGGAGGCCAGGAGCGTCCAGGCGAGATAACCGGCGGAGAACGACGTCCCTTCCTTCCGCACCTCCCCGAGGCCTCTGAGGACCCCCACCTCACCGCCCATCTCGAGACACGTCAGGGCAAGCGTCATGAACACCACGATGGACGCGTAGTGGCCCCGCTCGGTCGGCGCGAGCAGCCGCGCCACCAGAAGTGAGCCCAGAAGCGCGGTGACCGCTCCGCCCACCACTCCGAGAAGGGCCAGCGAGGCCTCTCCGCGGAGCGACGCCGGGACTCGCGACGCAGGGATGCGCTTCGTCCCCTTCCGCGTCATGGGCCGTCCGGACTCTGGGACCTGACGCGCCGCCGAGCACACGCGCACCGGCGACCGCGGTCCCGGGCGGCCGGCGTGGACCTCACGCTGCTCCCGCCGGACGTCGCATACGTGGCGCAGTGCTCCGTGGCCGACGGCGAGGGCGAACGACCGGACGGGAGGGGCAGATCCGGCACCCTCGCCCGACGCGGGTCCCCAGAGAGAAACCTTCGCGGGGCGAGCCGAGTCCCGGTGCGCCCGACGGCGCCCCGGGTGGACCGGCGGACCGCAGACCCCGGGTTTGCGTTGCGTGCATCGGATACTCCTCAACGGCCGAGCGGACAGACCTCCGGGCGCGGCGGAGGCGGGTCGGCCGCCGGGGCGAGCACCGGTCGCCGGCGCCAGGACCGATGGGCGGTGGCGACCGACGGCCCGGTACCGGAGAGCGCCGGAGCAAGGGCGATGTCCGGGCCGCTCTGCCGTGTGAGGGGCGCCGAGCCGGTGTCCCCGGCCGGCACCGCGGTACGCGGAACACCGACGAGCGCGAAGGCACACGCCACGACCAGCCACGACGGCAGACCGATGTACGTGGTCTCGAAGGCGACATTCGTGAAGGCGATGCAGCAGACGCCGACCGTCGCCCCGAACCAGGCGGACGCGACAGGATGGGAGCGCGCCCGCCACGTGCGCCACAACGTCGCCACGATCAGCAGCGCGAATGCGGTGCCCGCCAGCCAGCCCAGGTAGTAGACGTACCCGACGAAGGAGTTGTGGGGGCCCGCCGCGGCCTTGTCGAGCTCCGCACCCTGGAACACGACCTCGATCGGGCGGCCCGCCCCGGCGCCGAGGAGGGGCTCGGAGCGTGCGACATCAAGGGCCGTGCGCCACATGACGTAGCGCAGTTCCACATTGTTGGCCGCCTCGCTGTCGGCATCGTTCTCACTTGCCTGCATCCGGCTTACCAGCCCACCGACGACCGGCAGGTCCGAAGGCTGCCGGTACGCCACCGACACGCTGGTCACAGCCACCAGCCCCACGATGAGGAAGCTCCAGGTCAGCGCGGGCCATTGGACCGTTCTACGGCGACACGCCCGGCTGGCCAGCGTGGTCGCGGCAAGCGCCGCTCCCACCGCAAGCAGCGGTCCGCGCTTGTCGGCCGCCGCCGTGAGGCAGGCGGACCCGATCAGCGTCCACAGAAGCAGCCGGCTGTCCCCTCTCTTGCGCAGGACCATGCCGAAAGCTGCGGCGATCGCCAGGTACAGCCCCACGGCGGCGGGCATGAGCGACCGGCCCAGCACCATCATCAGGAGCGCGCCCGTGGTCGGCAGGTACAGGAGCCATCTCCTCCGGAGGAACTCCTCGACGGGCTGCGTGAGGAACCATGCCGCGGCGGCCCAGGCGAAAAGGGGATACAGCCCCAGGATGCCGCCCTTCATTGCGCCCGGATAGCCCTGTGACACACCACGGACTACCGCCTGTGCCGCGGCGAGGGCCAGCAGAATGGCACACATGCGGTATCCCCGCAGGCGAGACTCCGAAAGGGCTCGTGAAGCCCAGACCGGAGAACCGGCTAGGAGTGCGAGTGCGACCAGGACATCCAGAAGGTAGACCGGATCGAGACCTACCGTCGCATAGTCCCTGCCGAACAGGAACAAAGGCGCCAGAGCTGCTCCCCACAGCAACCAGACCGCCACCCTACGAAATACGGAAACGAGGAGCAGGGCGCCGACACAGGCGGCAGAAAACAAAAGCCCGAGCAGTGCGGAGTCCACACCCAACGCGCCCATGACGTCTCCTTCCGTCGTCCCGCTCTGTCCTACCACGCGGACAGTCCCAACTCGGCGGATCACGGTCACGATTCCCCAGCCGATTCGGACGGCAATTCTTATGAATAAATGGACAGTGCGGCGAGCTCCGTGTCGTCCTGGACTCCTCATTGGACGGGTGATCTCATGGAGAGGTCTTTACCAAAGAACCGCCCTCCGGCGAAGATGACCACGAGGGTCAGAGGGTGAGCGTCATCATTCCGAAACTTCGCTTTTCACCACAGGCGCCATTGTTGATGCACAGGAGAAGGGCAGTGTTCCCGATCCGTAAGAGAAGCCCTTCCGCGACTTCATGGCCGAGGGTTCTGGTTTTGAGGCACAGTGCGAGCCTGGGTGGAATGGGGCGAGCCGCGGAATTCTTCACGCCGGTCGTGGAGTCGTGCTGCCGGGTCGTGTCGGTCGTCTCGCTTTCCGCGGACCGCACCGGATCCATGAAGTTCAAGGCGACCTGGTCGGCCGGGGCGGCCGCGACGATGGCCGCCGTTGTGCGTTGTGCCCGTGTGCTGACGGTGATGTCACCGAGCGCGATCTATCTCCCGATCTCCCAGTGGGGTATGCCGCTCCTGCGCGACGCCATCATCACCGTGCTCGCCAGGGCATTCCGCTGCGCCCCCGTGATGCATCTCCACGGTTCTCAGCTTCCCGCGCGACTGCGCTCGAACGCGTTTCTGAGAAAGGCGCTCGGGGGAAGTCATTGGCTGGTACTCAGTGAGAACGTGGCGGAAGATATCAGAGCGTCCGGTTGTCGAGTCGCATCCGTGCATGTGATGAGAAATCCCGCGCCCACGGGCACCGTCTCGCCCCGCCCATCGGATTCCGGTGGACCCTTGCGCGTCGGCTGGTTGGGGACGATGCACAGGAGTAAAGGCTTCGACATCCTCTGCGATGCGGTGGCCGGAATGAAACGAACAGGCGTCCCAGTGGAGTTCTCGGTCGCGGGAATACGCAGTGACGTGCCACCTCATCACATGTCGTGCGTGGACGAGGACCTCGGAGTACTGGCACCGGACGAGGTTCATTCGTTCTGGTCCGGGGTCGATGTCTTCGTCCTGCCCGCCCGATGGGCAGAGGGACTTCCCTTCGTGCTGCTCGAAGGTCTTCAGGTGGGCTGCGCCGTGGCCGCGACTTGGTCGCCCGGCAGCGCGGAACTGTTCAGCCGGGGTTGTGTGGAGCAGATCGACAGCACTGTCGAATCGGTCACCGATTTCCTGACGCTGTGCATGGCCGACATCGACGGTGTCCGGCGTCGGCAGCAGAAGGCCTGGGAAGAACTCCGCCCGCTCTACGATCCGGACACGGTCAGGGAAGCGTTCTCACGGATCTGGCGGGAAACGAATTTCTGAGTGGTGGTATGGGGGGCGAACGGAGAGAGCAGCGTGTCCACACCCGAACTGCTGGAACACGACGGGTCGACAAGGCCGACGGGCCCCCGCCCGCCCGTGACGGTGTGCGGACTCCCCGTCCATCCGCTCACCCTGGAGGAGTCGGTGGCGGCCGCCGAGGCGCTGATCGCGGACGGCGGCCCCCACCAGCACGTCGTGCTGAACGCCGCCAAGATCGTCCAGGCGCACGACGACCCGGAACTGGCGCGCATCATCCGCTCGTGCTCGCTCGTCAACGCGGACGGGCAGTCGGTCGTGTGGGCCGGCCGCCTCCTCGGAAGCCCCCTGCCCGAGCGCGTGGCGGGCATCGACTTCATGCTGGCGCTGTGGCGCAGCGCCGCGCGCAACGCATACCGCGTGTACCTCCTGGGTGCTGAGGCGAAGGTGGTCGAGGAGACCGCGCGCATCGCCGCCGGGCAGGGCGTCGAGGTCGTCGGATACCGGGACGGCTACTGGGACGAGAGCGAGGAGGCGCGGGTGGTGGCAGCCGTCCGTGAGGCCCGCCCGGACATCCTGTTCCTCGCCGTGCCGAGTCCGCGCAAGGAGTACTTCCTCGCCCGCCGGCAGGAGGACCTGGGCTGTGCCCTGGTGGTCGGTGTCGGTGGATCCTTCGACGTGGTGGCGGGACTCCGTAGCAGGGCACCACGGTGGATGCGGCGCGCCGGCCTTGAATGGCTCCACCGACTGGTCCAGGAGCCGCGTCGCATGTTCCTGCGCTACGCGGTGGGCAACACCCGCTTCGTAGCCCTCACCGCCGCGTACTGGGCGCGGCTGTTGACCGGCCGCGGGGGCGACGCGTAGGGCCGACGGCCCGCACCGGCACGACCGGCCGTGCCGTGCGAGCCAGTTGGGCCGCGAAGCGCCTCTTCCGGCTGCCGCACCGCCGCAGCCGGCGCAGCAGACGGCCGCGTCCTCACGGCAACATGCCATGCCCGGCCCGGGGCGGGCGGTCGCGGCATATCGAACACGTGCGTAACGACCCTGGTGACGAGGCGGCGATCGTGAAGATCCCCGAAAGACTGCGGGAGATTCCTCCGAAGCAGGACAGCACGACACGAGAGGGGCAGCGAGTTGCGAGTCCGGTCTCAAAAAGTCGCTGCGGAATACTTGCGGCCGGATGTGTGAATCACGCTTCCCGATCTCCGTTGATCCGACCGTGAAGACAGCCTCCGGAATAGTGTCCTCGCATGACGGAAATCTTGAGCAGGCCCACAATTGGAGACCTTCAAGAACGCGCCCACGGCGATGGCCATGATTATGTGAAAGGCTCTCCGCATATCCGGCATCACCACATCCGCGAGCGAGTGATCTCGGGCGTGCACGACCTGGTGGGTAAGGTCATCGAACGGAATGGCCAGTGCCGGGTCCTCGAGGTCGGCGCCGGACATGGAACCTTCACCGACCACCTGGTGGCGGCCGGGGCGAAGGTCGAGGTGACGGAGATGAGCGCCCCCAGCGCGGCGGTTCTTAGGCACCGTTTCCGGAACAATCCGAACGTCACCGTCATTCATGACACCGAAGGAAAGGAAATCTTCCGCCCGGAGCCGCTCGACGCCGTGGTGTGCATCTCTGTACTTCACCACATCCCTGACTACCTGGGTGCCGTCGAACATCTCATTCAGCGCATCAACCCCGGCGGTGTCTTCTTCAGCATTCAGGACCCCTTGTGGTACCCGCGCAGGTCGGGACTTTCCATGAATCTGGATCAGGGCGCTTATCTTCTTTGGAGGCTCGGTCAGGGCGAACTGCGCCGTGGCCTGGCCACCAGGGTGCGCCGCCTGCGCGGCCGCTACGACGAGACGAACGAGGCGGATATGTCGGAGTACCACGTCGTCCGCCAGGGAGTGGACGAGGTGGCCCTACAGGGACTCCTGGCACCGGTGTTTCACGATGTGGAGCTGCAACGTTACTGGTCGACGCAGTCAGGAGTGCTGCAGGCGCTGGGGGAACGATTCGCTCCTGCCACCACCTTCGGGCTCTTCGCACGGAACCGCCGCTGATCAGCCTTCTGTCCGACCCGCAGGAATGGCTCCGGGGCGGGCGGATCAAGGTCCCGGCGCGCGACGAAGGTCGGCAACGGGCCGCCGCCCGCTCCCATGGTGAGTCGCGGGATTGAGACAAGTGATGACCTGGGACGGGGCGGCGCGAGAGGCCCTTGTCGTGTGTGTTGTGCGAGAGCTTGAGCCGGGTACTCCCGCCGAGCTGATCGGTTGCAGCGGATGACCTGCTGGCGGTGCCCCCACATCCGTGGATCGCGGCGGCACAGCTCCTGGCTCGTAGCAGCATCGCGAAGATCGCCCGTCAGGTCGACCTGCACGGCTCGGGACTGAGCGAGGCCGGGGGGCGGGGTCCGAAAATCCCGCCCGCTGCCCGCAAACCCCAGGTCAGGGCCGAACCAGGCAATACGGCTGATGCCCCGCCTCATGCAACCAGCGGTGCGGCCGTCACCGAGAGCTGAGTAGGCGAGGGCGGCACGGACTCGCCCCAGCCAGTCGAAGAACGGGGACCCATACCCGCGTTTCCGTCGGACCGTCCTGGGAGAGGCCGGCGTACGTGGTGGATTCGTTCAGGTGCCGCTGCGGCCGGCCGAGGGTGCGGGCGTCGATGCAGAACCAGGCCACGATGGTGGAGTACTCGGCGGCCAGTGCGTACAGGGCCCGGCGGACACGGTCGCCGGCGTTGCGTTGCCACAACCCCAGAACGCTGTCGCGGCCCCTGATCCGCAGGGCGGCCAAGCGCTGAGAAGGCGCTTGGTGGGTTGGCTGCCACACCCCTGCTGACCTGCTCCTCTTCCCGTGCTTGCCATCTCATCGACTGGCCTTCGGCACACATTCGACAGGCGGCGGAGGCCGGGCCCGTGGCGAGTCTCGCAACCCTGGCCGGATAGCAAAAGGTGTCCAGTGCGGTACATCGCAAGGCGGTCGAACAGCGTCGTACTGGGCCGTATTCGGCTGTTTGGCCAACGAAAAGAGATGCCGTGCCGGGCGTCGCGAGCGTCAAAGGCCTTCGACCTGTGATCATGGAGCGTTCATTAAAAGTGATCGACGAGGAGCTCCAGGTCGCGAGGCCCGATGTGCCGCCGCCGTGTAGCGCTCGCGGGAACGCGCTGTAGGTGATGTGGTGAACTGGTTGACCTCACTCCCGGCGGTGGTGCTGGTTGTGGGCGGACTCTTACTTGCCTTACTGGTCGCGGCCGTGGCACGGGTCGGCGTCCGGGTGCTCGTACCGCTCGAGGAACGGGATCGGGTGCCGCAGATCGCCACGCCCCTGATGCCGACACTCGGCGCTGCCTTCGCGATCTTTGCGGCACTCTCACTGGCCAGCGAGTCCGGCTACCTGCGTGCGGCCGAGGGGTTGGTGAGCGACGAGGCGGCCGCGGCCTCCCGCCTGGCATGGGCGGCGACAAGTCCGCGAGTCCAGTCGGAGCCGATCCATGCGGCACTGCTGGACTACCTGCAGACCACGCGTGCCAGGGAGTGGGAGGGTGCAGCAGCGGCGTCCGGTGACGACCCGGCCACCGCTCACGAGATCGCACGGCTGGAGCGGAACGTGCGCGCCGAGGCGGCTCGGCCCGATGTGGGAACCCCGACAGGTACGGAGCTGGTGGCTTCCCTGGACGGTGTCACCAGTAGTCGTCGCGCCCGTGTCGCGGCCGCCTCACGCGACGTTCCCGCGCTCTATGTCGTCACGCTCGTGGTCAGCGGACTGGCCTTGATCGTGAACTCCGGCGCACTGGTCTTCCGCAGCAGTCTGCGAACGTCGCTGCTCATCGTAGGAGTTGCGTGTGTGGTCGGGCTGAGCCTGGCGTTGCTCTTCGCACTCAGCGCGCCCTGGAGCGGACCGTTCATCGTCAGTGGGCATCCACTCGACGCCGTCATCGGGGACCTGAAGTCCGGCTTCTTCCACGGCGGGCCGTAGGCGATGGGCGCGATCAGTACGCCGACAGCTGCTCACCGGCGACCGTGACCTGCGGCCGCCTAATCGATCAACGCCCTGACCTGCTGTCGACGGTGGTCGCCATTGAGCGCCCTTTCACGGCCCCAGAACGGCCCGGGAGGGCGCTCATGCGTGAGCACCGCATGGGGAGTTCGATCACGCCCTGCCGTGGTGGAGGCCCACCTCACACACCGGTGCCGCACGTGACTGCCGAGAGTCATGGCGTCCGAGGCTGTTGATGTCAGCGTTGGATGTCAGAGGAACAGCCCCGGCACCGGACAGGACTCCAGAGGCTCATCCGGTCGGTCAGCCCAGCCCCACCAGGCGTGCCGAGCGGTGCACCTCCACAGCGACCGACAGGTCCGCCGGCCGTCATCCTCCCGTCTGGAGAGCACGAGGCCGCCGGACTTCATGGGCCGGCCGCACTCGGGACAGACCAGGGCATCGGTGGTCATGCGGCGGACCTTATCGGAGCGACCTCTTCGTCCCGAAGCAACTTGGATGGGCGCTCGGCCTTGGGCCGGTGTGCCCCCGAGCTGCTGCGATCGTCCGCAGGTGTGCGTCGCTGTCCGCCATTGTCCGTCGTTGTTCGTCGTTGTTCGTCGGCGCTGTCACGCAGTTGGACACTCAGTCCCACACACGTGGAGCACCGCCTTGTAAGGGCGGCTGTGCGAGGCAGCGAAGGCGCGCGGGTCACCCGGGGCTCGGTGAGAGCCCAGCTCAGCGGTGCATCTCGACTGCGGCGAAGTCGTTGACCGTGATTGACCGCACGATGTGACACGGTCTACGGCTAGGAGTCCTCAGGGCCCTGCGTGCTCACCCGCGTCTCGTCAGTTGGCGACCGGCTCGCGCGGTTCGGTCTCTGGCAGGCGAGGCGGCTGAACTGCCACTGTTCGCCCGCCGGGCGGCCCCTGCCGCAGCCACCGCTGCGGCGTGTGCCGCCGCCACCACTTCTCCGCGGGCTCCTCCACCGCGGAGTACAACGCCCAGGCCAGCACGATGACGACCGCGCACATGCCGACCAGCGCGAACAGCGTGCCGTTGTTGTCGGGCATGCGGCCCCACTGGTAGATGGCCAGCCGGCTGATCGAGTGGTGCAGGAGGTAGAAGCAGTACGACCACAGGCCGAGCTGGACCATCAGCTTGGCGTTGAGTACGCCGCGCAGTCCGCGGACCTCGCGCTGGACGAAGGCGAGGATGATCAGTGCGGCCAGGACCGCGACCACCGGCCGCACCAGATAGTCGAGCTGCGCGGCGGCCCCCGCCGACAACAGGGCCTGGCCCTGGTAGTAGCAGTAGACGTAGGCCGCCAGCAGCACCACCGGCAGCGAGGGGTGCAGCGGCAACCGCCAGCCGCGTTTGACCGCGAGCGCGAGCGTCATGCCGAGCAGGAACTCCGGCAGGTAGACCACAGGGTGGCGCATCACCCAGGCCGCGTGGGCGGGCGAGTAGTGGGTGGTGGCGAACCAGTCCACGGCCCACATTCCCGCCAGTCCGCCTGCCGTGACCGCCCCGAGCCAGCGGGTGCGCAGCCTGACCGCGATCCGGCCCAGCAGCGGGAAGAGGGCGTAGAAGAGCAGTTCGACGCTGAGCGTCCAGGTGACCTCGTTCCCGGGGAGGGCCGGGGTGACATTCGGGGACCAGGTCTGCACCAGGAAGGCGGAGGAGATCAGGCTGGGCCAGCTGATCGCGAGGTGCGCCGCCGTGTAGTAGGCGTAGGTGCCCAGCAGCAGGGCGACCAGGTGGGCGGGCCATATCCGGCCTACGCGGCGCCAGTAGAAGGCGCCTGGGTGCTCGTTCGGTTTGAAGACCCAGATCATCAGGAAGCCGGACAGAACGAAGAAGAGGCTGACGCCGTTTCCGCCGAACTGCGCGTAGGGGAAGATCAACGGCGCCCGTCCCAGTCCGGTCTTGCCGCCGCTCCCGGTGAAGTGGGTGGTGAAGACCGCGAAGGCCGCGAAGAAGCGCAGGCTCGTGAGGGAGTCGAGACGTTTGGGGAGAGGTGTCACCACCGCCCGTATGCCTGGCAAAGACATGGGGTTTCGCCGTAGCCCTTCGGGGGGTCCGCCAGTAACCGGCGCATTATATGACCACTAATGTAAGACTAAGTAAGCAACAGGCTTCGGCAGACAGCGATGGGGTGTCGTGTCTCTCCCTGACCGGGTGGAGCCCAGCTGACACCCAGAGCACCCCAGGAACGCAATCAGGGCCGGTCTCCCTTGGCGGGAAACCGGCCCTGACCTGCCGATTTCCGAGTCAGGTGGCGGGATTTGAACCCACGACCTCTTCGTCCCGAAGCAACTTGGGTGTGTGCTCGACCCTGGGCCGGTGTGCTTCTCACCTGCTGCGATGGTCCGTGGATGTGCGTGGGTCTCCCAGGTCGAGCCCGGATCGACGCCCGACATCACCGCCGCCCGCATCCACATCCTGCCCGCGCTGTACAGGGCGGGCGCCGTGGGCGCTACGAGCAGAAGGCACGTTCTCGCCCTGGCTGCCAGTTGCTCTGCCGGGCCGGGGCCGCCGGCAGCCATTGCGCGAACAGTCCCTGGCCAGGCATGATGCGCGCGTTGTTCGTGCGGCAGGGGTGGAACAGCTGTGAACCAGGAAGCCCGCCATGGCGGAGCGGAATCGTCGGGAATGGTCGGCCGAGTCCGCTATCGGGCTTCGTGGCAGCAGTCCCTGCCACTGGGCCTGATCCTCGGCGCCGCCGTGCTGATGCAGTTGTCGAACCCCTTGCTGTGGGCGCACCAGCGGCCCGGCCTGCCGTTCGAGTCGCGGGTCCTGGCCATGGTGCTGCCGTTCTTCGTCACGCTCGAACTGTGGGTGCTGAGCCGCTACGTCGGGGTAACCCTGACCCCTGAGGCGGTCGTCGTCCACAACCTGCGCCGCCGGACCATCCCGTGGACCAGCGTCGCCGAGGTCGCGGTCGAGCCGTTCACCGGCGGACGGCGGGTGGTCCTCTACGAGACGGATGGACGCCGCACCCCGCTACGAATGCCCAGCTCCGGTTTCCTGTCCCGCGACCGCCGGTTCGACGACAAGGTCGCGACCATCCGAAGCTGGTGGCTTGCCAACGGCGGCGCGGCCCACGTCGAAGACACAGCTGGTGAACTCGGCGCCTGGGGGCATACCTACGGCCGGCTGCCCGAGCGACTGGGCATGCGACCCGCGCCAAGCCGGTCGGTGCCCACGCTCCTGCTGCTCGGCTGGCTTGCGGCTGATGCGGTGATGGCGGGGTTCGCCGAGGGGCCCGGCGCTGATCACCCGACGCTCCTTGGCCGCACGCTCGGCGCACTCGTCGCGATCTCGCTGCTGCTGGGCGCGGGCTTCCTGAGCTTCGGTAGAGGCGTCATCCTCACTGCCGACCACCTGGTCATACGAGGGCTGCGGCCCCGAACCGTTGCCTGGGACGATATTCAAGGGATCGCCGTCGAGCGCCACCGCGGCGGGCGCAGGCTAGTCATCCTTGAAGCGAGCAGTCGCCGAACGCCATTGCCAGTACCGCGTGTCGGACGCGTGCTCTGGGACTCGGAGTTCGAAGCCAAGATCCAAACGCTATGTCACTGGTGGCGCACCCACGCGGAGACTGGCACGACCCCGACCGAAGCGGCGCTCCAACCCTCGGACCAGCCACCGCTCCTTCCCTACCGCGGACCGCGTCTGTGGCAGAAGGGAGTGTTGGCCCTGGCCTGCATCGTCCTCGGCTACGAGATCGTCGTGTCAGTTCTAGTCGGAGCTCTGTTCCTCACCGTCGGTCAGTGAGAAAACCTCAGTCGCCTGAGCTGTTGCCATGCCGTCAGTGGCTGTCGTCATTCGTCATCGCCGAGCACCCTCGCACGGCCCGTGGACGGCCCGGGTGGGGGTGCTTTGCGTGTGCTCGGAATGGGTGCGCTCATCAGAGAGCGGGTTCGTCGTCATCCGTGTCCGGTGCTGGTAGGGCGGCGGCCAGACCGTCCGGAACATCCAGTTTGTAGCGTGCTGCAATGAAGGGAGCACGGCTCAGGATCCGATGGAGCGATCTCGATCACTGGCTCAACGACCGTGAGGACGCCGCCTGATGGAGACCAAGTAAGACGTGAAGGTCACAAGATCCTCACGTACAAGGGCGCCCGGAAGACCACGTACAGGGTGCGTTGGGTGGTCGCGGGCAAGCACAAGCACTGGCGTGAACCCTTCGGCAGCGTCGCGCTTGCTGAGGGCTTCCGCTCCGAACTCATCCGGGCAACGGGCAAGGGCGAGGCCTTCGTTATTGCCACCGGGCTGCCGGTGTCCCACCGCTCCAAGTCGGCTTCGATGAGCTGGTACACATTCACCGTCGAGTACGTGGACGCCCGTTGGCCGGAGCCAGGCGGCAACAGCCGTAAGAACACGGCCAAGACCCTGACGGCGGCCATCATCGCGCTGCTGCGCGTCCAGCCGACCCAGTTCGCCCCGGTGGCCGTGCGGACCGCACTGCGCGAATGGGCGTTCAACTCGACCCGCCGTGTGAACGCCCCGCGAGACGTGGTGACCATCCTCTGGTGGGTGGAGCGCAACTCTCCGCCGGTCTCGGCCTGGGAGGAGGCAGAGAGAGGGTCGATGGGGTCCCGCGAGCCGTCGACACGCTCCTCGACATTAAGCAGGCGACGGCCTGGTCCAGGAAGCGCCACCGCCGGATCCTCAACGTCGTCATGAACCATGCGATCCGGCGGCGCGTCCTGCGGGCCAACCCCCTCCCCAAGGGGAACGGGTCAACGGCTGGCACCAAGACCAGCAACGCCGTGGACAAGCGGTCCTTGATGAATGCGGACCAGGCGGCGGTACTCCTCGACTGGATCCGGCGCCGGCCCCGTGGAGGAATGCGGCTGCACGCGTGCTTCGCCACGCTGTACAACTGCGGTCCGCGACCGGAGGAAGCCGTGGCCATGCGAGTGAAAGACGTGACGCTTCCCGGCCCCGACGATGGGGACCAATGGTGTGAACTCCTGATCCACACGCTGACCCCGGAGGTCGGCAAGCAGTGGACCGACACCGGAGAGATTCACGAGGAACGCGACCTGAAGGGCCGTGCCGAGGGCGAGACGCGCACCGTGCCGGGGCACCCCGCCCTGACGCGCATCCTGCGGCAGCACATCGAGGACGAACAGCTCAAGCGGGGGATCTGCTGTTCCAGGGGGAGACGGGCGGCATTCTCGCGGGTTCGGTCATCCGACGAGCGTGGCCCAGTGCACGTATGGCCGTCTTGCCCCCGCACGTCTTCGAGTCGCCCACGGGGAGGCGGGTGTACGACAACCGGCACACGCGCCTCACGAAGTGGCTCAACGACGGGATCCCGCCGCCCAGGTGGCCGAATGGGCCGGGAACAGCGTGCCGGTGCTGCTGGCCACTTACGCTCGGTGCGTCGAGGGGCGGCTGCCTGACCTGAAGAGGCGCCTGGAGGCCGCAAGGAATCTCCCCGAGCTGCCCGACGCACACTGAGGCTTCTCGCCGAGAACTTCGACACGTATTGACCCGGCCACCCGCGAAAACCCGGTGAAAGCCGGACAGCCCCGGAACCTCCCCTTGATCGTCGGGGGGTGTTCGGGGCTTCGCCGTGTCGAGCGGAACCCGCCTGACCAGCAAAAAAGCCCTCCCGATGGGAGGGCTCTCAGTGGCGCCCCCGGCAGGACTCGAACCTGCGGCCAAGCGCTTAGAAGGCGCCTGCTCTATCCACTGAGCTACGGGGGCCAGGTGTGGTGGCCGGTTTCGTGGTGCCCGGGTGTGGGCCGATCCGTGACCTTGCCGGGGACAAGGATAGGGCTCCCGGGTCCTTGTCCCTGGCGCTTCGCCTCCGTGGCTCAATGTGGAGGTTCAGTGAAGCGGTCCTGATAATCGCAGGCAGGTACGAATCGTGCACCGCTTTTGGCGTCTCGCGCATCGGGTGTTGTGCACTCGTTATGCCTGCGCCCCAGTCGTCCCTTCCGCCCCGTGTGTCCTGTCGGCGCGCAGACATAGTTATATGCTTCAGAAAGAGTCCAAAGTTGGGCATTCTTCGCATGTGGTGACCTTGGACGTACGGCCTCAGCTGCTCGACGCACTCTCCGCCCTGCGCGACCGTGTCGCCGCCGCACGCTTCCCGCTGCCCCTGGCTGGGGCTCCACGCGCGCGTGCCAACCGCGACGAACTGCTCGCACAACTAGACGACTATTTGGTGCCCCGGTTGAGGGAAACCGAAGCACCACTTCTCGCCGTGATCGGCGGGTCTACGGGAGCGGGAAAGTCCACTCTCGTCAACTCCCTCGTCGGACGCCGGGTCAGCGAGGCCGGCGTCTTGCGGCCGACGACCCGGACTCCGGTACTGGTGTGCCATCCGGAGGACCATCACTGGTTCAGTGGAATGCGGGTGCTGCCCGACCTCACGCGCGCGTGGGTGCCCCACCAGGAACCCGGCGACGACCTTCAGGCCCTCATGGAACGCGGGGAACGGGTGCTGCGTATCGAAACCGCCGACACCCTCCCCCGGGGCCTCGCCCTGCTCGACGCGCCCGACATCGACTCCCTGGTCGCCGACAACCGCGTACTCGCCGCCGAACTGATCTGCGCTGCCGACATCTGGGTCATGGTGACCACGGCCGCGCGGTACGCCGACGCCGTGCCGTGGCATCTGCTGCGTACCGCCAAGGAACACAAGGCGACCCTGGTGACGGTTCTCGACCGGGTGCCCCACCAGGTGGTGTCCGAGGTCTCGCGGCAGTACGGCGCCCTGCTCACCAAGGCGGGGCTCGGCGAGGTGCCCCGCTTCACCGTGCCGGAACTGCCCGAGTCCGCGTGGGGCGGCGGCCTGCTGCCCGCCACGGCCGTCGCGCCGCTGCGCACGTGGCTCGTCCACCAGACGCAGGACCCCGGAGCCCGGCACGCGGCGATGGCCCGTACGGCCCAAGGAGTCCTCGACTCGCTCAAGGCCCGGATGCCTGAGCTCGCCGGTGCGGCCGCCGCGCAGTACGCGGCTGCGCTGCGGCTCACCGCCGCCGTCGACGGGGCGTACGACAGCGAGCACACGCGCGTGAAGGGGCGTCTGCAAACCGGTGCCGTGCTCTCCGGGGACGCGCTCAAGCGGTGGCGCGCCTACCCGCTCGACTGCACCGCGGGTGAACTGCTCGACTCGCTCGTCGAGAGCCTGGCCGCACTCCTGCTGTGCGCCGTCACGGCCGCCGACGAGCGCGTGGACGACGCCTGGCGGCGCGAACCGGCCTCGGATGCTCCGGGGCTGACGGACCGTGATCCGACGCTGGAGAGCGCCGAGCACCGGATCGGGATGTCCGTACGACGTTGGCGGCGGGTCCTGGAGGAGTACGCCGAGGACGAGGTCGGCCGCCTCGACAAGAGCATGGCACCGG
The DNA here is from genome assembly GCF_042885015.1 of Streptomyces sp. NPDC058086. Lineage (NCBI taxonomy): Bacteria > Bacillati > Actinomycetota > Actinomycetes > Kitasatosporales > Streptomycetaceae > Streptomyces > Streptomyces sp. NPDC058086. The sequence continues at coordinate 75,593 of NZ_JBHVST010000047.1, forward strand.
ACGCCGAGGTCGTCGCCGCGCTGGTGGCCACCGCGCTCCTGGGCGGCCACAGGGCACGCAACGCGGGCGAGGGGCTCGCCGAGCGGCTCGGCGCGCACGGCGCCCTGCGGCTGCGCGAGAGAGGCGGGCGCCTCCTTGCCGAGTACCTCGACAGGGCCTTGCACACCGAGCGTGAGCGCCGTCTCGCCCCGCTCGACGCCCTCGACGTGCACCCAGAGCCCCAGGCCGAACTCATCGCCGCGCTGTCCGTACTGCAGAAGGAGAGGTGACCGCGGTGACTGCCGTCACAGACCACACGGATCACGCCGACCACGCCGGAGACGATTCCCCCGAAGACGGCACGTCCGATCACGGAATGTCCGGTCACGACGCGTCCGACCACGGGGGCGCGTCCGACCAGGAAAGTTCCGAAAACGGCCGCCCTGAAGCCTCTCGTTCCGAGGCCGACTCCCCAGAGGCCTTCGCCACGGAAGCCGCGGACGGCGAGCCCGCCGCCGGGGAGGCCGCGACGGAGGCTCCCATGGAGTCCGTGACGAAGGCACAGCCGGAGGGGGAAGCCGAGGCGGAGGCGGAGACAGAAGCGAAGGCGGAGACGGAGGCAGAGACGGAGGACGCCGAGCGGGCCCAGGAGGTCGCCTTCGACGCCCCGCGTGGCGGCGCGCACACACGCGTGAAGGACGACGTCGGGCACACACGGGTGAAGACCGGCGACGTCGGTACCCGTGCCGAGTCGGAGACCGCCTGGGACGACGGGCTGATCGCCCGTCGCGTGTCCGAGACGGCCCCCGGCCAGGAGGCACACGCCCCGTCCCTGGTCCTGGAGACCAAGACCGCCGTACAGGCCCCGCCGCTCCCGCTCGCGTACGACGGACCCCTGAGGTCGCGCCTTGACGCGCTCCGCGAGCTGGTGGGGTTGTCGCGCACCCGGCTGGACAGCAGGACGCTCGCCGAGGCGAGCCGGGTCCTCGACGAGGCGGCGGCGCGCCGCAAGCTGTCCGGTGAGCACACCGTCGTCGCCATCGCCGGGGCCACCGGCAGCGGCAAGTCGCAGCTCTTCAACGCGCTCGCCGGGGTGGCCATTTCGGAGACGGGCGTGCGCAGGCCCACCACCGCGGCGCCCATCGCGTGCAGCTGGAGCGACGGCGCGGCGACCCTCATCGACCGGCTCGGCATCCCGGGACGACTGCGCAGACGTCCCCTGCAGAGCCCGGAGGCGGAGGCGCAACTGCGCGGCCTCGTCCTGGTCGACCTGCCCGACCACGACTCCGCGGCCGTCCAGCACCGCGAGCAGGTGGACCGCATCCTGGCGCTCGTCGACGCGGTCATCTGGGTCGTCGACCCCGAGAAGTACGCGGACGCCATGCTCCACGAGCGGTATCTGCGGCCCATGGCGGGCCACGGGGAGGTCACCTTCGTGGTCCTCAACCAGGTGGACCGGCTGCCCGGCGAGGCCGCCGACCAGGTCCTCGACGATCTGCGACGGCTGCTCGACGAGGACGGGATCGCACTGGGTGAGTACGGCGAACCGGGCGCGACCGTGATGGCGCTGTCCGCGCTCACCGGGGACGGCATCGGCGAACTGCGCGAGTCGCTCGGCCAGTTCCTGGCCGAGCGGGGCGCCGCCGCCCGTCGAATTTCGGCCGATCTCGACGCGGCCGCCACGCGACTGCGTCCCGTCTACTCGACCGGGCGGCGCACGGGGCTCAGTGAGGAGGCACGCGACGAGTTCGCGGACCGGCTCGCGGACGCGGTGGGCGCCACGGCGGCCGGCCAGGCGGCCGAGCGCGCGTGGCGCCGCAACGCCAACCGCGCGTGCGGCACCCCCTGGCTGCGGCTGTGGCACTGGGTCCAGGACCGGGGGGACCCGATGACGGGCCGGCTGTCGGTACGGGCACCCGCGGACGAGGAGGCCACGGCCCGGCAGCGCGTCGAGCAGGCGGTGCGTACGGTGGCGGACCGGGCGGCCCGCGGGCTGCCCGCGCCCTGGGCGCAGGCGGTGCGCGAGGCGGCCGTGCGTGGTGCGCAGGGGCTGCCGGAGGCGCTGGACGAGATGGCGACACGCGCCACGACACCGGTGGGGCGGCCACCGCGGCCCGGCTGGTGGCCGGCCGCCGTGCTCGCGCAGGCCTCGATGACGATTCTTCAGATCATCGGCGGGCTGTGGCTGCTGGGGCAGATCATCGGGTTCATGGCGCCGAACCTCGGGGTGCCGGTGCTGCTGATGTTGGCGGGCATCATCGGCGGCCCGGCCGTCGAGTGGGGCAGCAGGATGGCGGCGCGCGGACCGGCCAAGCGGTACGGGCTCGAAGCGGAACGGCGACTGCGCGAGGCCGCCGCCGGGTGCGGGAGGGCGCGAGTACTCGATCCGGTGGCGGCGGAGTTGCTGCGGTATCGGGAGGTACGGGAGCAGTACGGGCGGGTCACGGGGGCGTCGGCGCCGGTCGGATGACGAGGAAGCACTCCAGAGGCTGAAGTGCCTCCACCCCTTCGGGTGACGCGGTTGTCCACAACCGGCCGGTAGCACACAGGGCTCAGCGGGCCCGGCCCGACGAAGGCAGTCTGAACTCGCGGCGATCGCAGCGCATGCGAGCGCCGCGACAGACGCATTCGTACGGGAGAGGGGTCGGGCATGAACGAGACGCTGGTGTGTGCGGTGGGGAACGTGGCGACGCAGCCGGTCTACCGAGAGTTGGCGAACGGCGCGTCGGCGAGGTTCCGCCTGGCGGTGACGGCGCGGTACTGGGACCGCGAGAAGAGTGCCTGGACGGACGGGCACACCAATTTCTTCACCGTGTGGGCGAACCGCGCGCTCGCCACCAATGTGGGGGCGTCGCTGTCGGTGGGCGATCCCGTCATCGTGCAGGGCAGGTTGAAGGTGCGTACCGAGGTACGCGAAGGACAGAGCTGGACGTCGGCGGACATCGACGCGGTGGCCATCGGCCACGACCTCTCGCGCGGCACCTCGGCCTTCCGGCGCCCGAACAAGGAAGGGGACACAACTGTGTCCACCCGGCCCGAGCCCAACTGGGAGACGGAGTCGGAGAGTCGTTCCCTGGGTGTCCCCCAACAGACGCCGGAACCCGCCGGAGTGACCTGACGTCAGGTACGGAATCGCCCTGGCCGGGCGACCTGACCGAACTGCGGCTTATCGACAAATCCGTTCAGGACAGTCCTCATTGATTTGTCGATAAGCGCAGCTCACGGGCTCGCCGACCGATAACGATTCCGATTCGGATCGGTCGTCCGACGGCAGGACCGGGAACCGCGGTGCGCCCACGTCCTTAGGATGCCGGGCATAGCTCACGGGGCTTCTGATTCTGCTGGCGGGACCGTCCCCCCATGTCAACGGGTCCTGCTCGAAGGGGAATTCTGTGTTTTCTTCGTTCTCTGCGTGGTCCGCGCGCAGGCGAGGGGCCGCTCGCCTCGCCGCCGCGACGTTGGTGTCGGGGCTCGTCACCGCGGGGGCGTTGGCCACCGCCGGTGCGGCCGCCGCCGACGACGCCCCGCAGAGTCAGGGCGGCGCGACCGCGACCATCGGCGGTCTGAAGACGTACGGGGCCGCGGTGGTCCACGACAACGGCGTGGACCAGCAGGTGTCCGCCGGTCTGTTCGAGATGTCCGTCGACGGCGGCGGCATGCTGCAGACGTACTGCATCGACCTCCACAACCCGACCCAGCGGGACGCCCAGTACCAGGAGACCTCCTGGAGCGGCACCTCGCTGAACGGCAACAAGGACGCCGGCAAGATCCGCTGGATCCTGCAGCACTCCTACCCACAGGTGAACGACCTCGCGGCGCTGGCCGACATGGCCGGTGCGCACGGCCTCACCGAGCAGGGCGCTGCGGCCGGCACCCAGGTGGCCATCTGGCGGTACTCGGACGGCGCCGACGTGGACGCCCTGGACCCGCAGGCGGAGAAGCTCGCCGACTACCTGCAGAAGAACGCGCGGAACGTGGCGGAGCCCAAGGCCTCGCTGACCCTCGACCCGCCCGCGGTCTCCGGTCACGCCGGCGAGAGGCTCGGCCCGATCACGGTGCACACCGACGCGGACAGCGTGACGGTGACACCGCCCGCGGACGCCGCCGCTAGTGGGGTGAAGGTCGTCGGCAAGGACGGCAAGGCGATCACCTCGGCGACGGACGGCAGCCGGCTCTACTTCGACGTGCCGAAGGACGCCACGGACGGCTCGGCGGCGCTGACCGTGCAGGCGTCGACGACCGTGCCGGTCGGCCGGGCCTTCGCCTCGGGGACCCGCAGCCAGACACAGATCCTCGCGGGCTCCAGCGAGTCGACGGTCTCGGCGACGGCGACCGCGAACTGGGCCAAGGAAGGCGCGATACCGGCGCTGTCCGCCACGACGAACTGCGCCAAGGGCGGCGTGGACGTCACGGCGACCGTCACGGGCGACGCGCCGTTCACCTTCGAGCTGATGGGGGCCGAGCACACCGTCGCCGCGGGCAAGTCCCTGACGGTGACGGTCCCGCTGCAGGAGGACCAGGCGTACGACTTCACGCTGACGGGTCCGAACGGTTTCGAGAAGCACTTCACCGGCATGCTCGACTGCAAGACACAGGGCAGCGCGAGCGACATCACGACCCAGACCGTCGGTGAGCCGAGCCCGGCCCTGGCGAGCACCGCCTCCACCGGGGGCACCAACCTCGCCGAGACCGGCGGCTCCGGCGCGACCCCGATCATCACGGGCATCGCCATCGCCCTGGTCATGAGCGGCGGCGCGGCGGTGTTCCTCCTCCGCAAGAAGAAGGCACCGGCGCAGAACTGAGCACAGCGGCACCGCACCTTGGCAACTCAACAGTGGGTGACCGCAGCACGGTGACTCCGTGAGCCGCGGCCCCGGCCCGCCCCCCAGGCGACCGGGGCCGCGCCCCTTTCCGGCCGCGCCCGTCAGGCCATCGCGCCGACCAGCTCGCGCCGCTCGGGCAGTCCACAGCGTTCGGCGTCGGACAGCGAAGCGATCAGGGCGCTGCGGGCACGGGCCACGCGTGAGCGGACCGTACCTATGGGGCAGTCGCTCACCAGGGCCGCCTCCGCGTACGGCAGTCCGAGGAGCTCGGTCAGCACGAAGGCCTCGCGACGCTCCTCGGGCAGTTCGGCCAGGAGTTCGTCGAGCGCGATGCCGTCGTCGAAGCCCGGCAGGCCGCGTGGCTGGGCGCGTTCGGCGGCGAGCTGCCAGTCGTCGGAGTCGGCCAGCCGGGGCCGGGCCGCCGCGGTGCGGAAACTGTCGATCACGGCCCGGCGCGCGATGGCCAGCAGCCAGGTACGGGCCGAGGAGCGGCCCTCGAAGCGGTGCAGGCTGCCGAGGGCGCGCAGGAAGGTGTCCTGGGCCAGGTCGTCGGCGGTCTGCGGGTCCGCGCCCAGATAGGTGACGTAACGGCGTACGTCGCGGTGCAGGGCGCGCACGAACTGGTCGACGGCGTCGGGGTCACCGGCGCGGGCGGCCAGCGCCCAGGCCGTCAGCGAAGCGTCACGTGAGGTGGGCAGGGCAGGAGTGGTCACCTGGTGTCCTTCTCGGGTCATCCGGGATCCGGACCCGGCGCGCGAGGGCGGCCCGAGGGTCCGGTGAGCGAAACCGGCCGCACGAGGGCGTACGGCCGAGGCCCGGGGCGCACAGGGGCGGCCTCGGGGAACCGGCTGTCTTCAGACGACAGCGGTCCCGGCGGGCGGACCCCGAGAAGTGATCGCGTGGACGAGAAGGAGCCGGCGCGGCGCGCGGGCGGAGCGGTCGCGGCGGATACGCGGACGCGGGCGGCTCACCGGCACGGGCAGCGCGAGCGGCAGCCGCAGCGGGGCTGCCAACAGGCCGGCGAGGGCCCGCAGGACACGGAAGACGGCGCGCTCTCCGTGCGCGAGCCAGAGGCCGCAGAGCAGGGCGGCCAGCAGGTGGGCGGCGAGCATGCCGAGCGAGGACGACGTGCCGTCCGCCGAGTGCCCCAGGTGATCCATGGCACCCATGTCCATGGCGTCCATGCGTGTCGAGTCCATGGGCACGGAGTTCGGGGACATGGAACTCATGGACATGGGACCCATGGGCATGGAGTTCATGTCGTGGCCGGTGAAGACCGAGGCCGCCGCGCCCCACACTCCCAGGGAGCCCGACGACTGCGCGAGCGAGAACACCGAGTGGAGTACCGTCTGCGCCGCGACCACGGCGGACACGATCAGGGGCAGTCCGCGTTCCCGGCCGGCCAGACACCAGCCCGCGCCGCCGATCACCGCGCCGGAGGCGCCCAACGCCCACCAGGGCACCATGCCGCCGGACATCATCACGTGCCCCAGGGCGGCGAGCAGCACACAGACGACCGCGAACACCGCGGCCCGTACCGTGCGAGAACACCACCCAGCAGTCATGGCGGGCTCATCCTCGCATCCGGGCAACAGGCGTCAGGGGAGGGTACGGAAATTTCTCACGCCCCACTCATGCGCGGGCTCAACTCGCGTCGGGCGCAGGGTGTCCACTGGCGAGCTGGTGGGGGAATCCGTCCCGCCGACGGAGGGCGAGGTCGGCGGGACGGCAACCACTCAGCGGGTGGTCATCGGCCGATGGGAGCCGATGGGAGCCGGTGAGAACCTGTGAGAGGCCCTTCGCCTACTCGGAGCGGGCACCCCGGCCGCGCGAGAGGGCGTAGCCGGCCGCGGCCAGGCCCAGGACGCCCACGACCAGTCCGGCGATGCCCAGGCCACGGGCCGTGGAGTCACTGCTCGACGTCGAGTCGGCCGCGACGGCCGGCGCCGAGCTCGACGACGAGGACGAGGCGGAGCCCGACGCTGAGTCCGAGGTCCCGTCGGAACCCGTCTCCGCGTCCTTGGCGGTCAGGGCGAGCACCGGCGCCGGGTTCTCCGGCTCTTCCGCGCCCTTCTTCGCCTCCTCGATCCAGCGGACGACGTTGCCGTCCGAGTAGGTCTGCAGGGTCTTGAAGCTCAACTGGTCGGTGTCGTCGGGCAGCTGGCCGAAGGCGACGTTGAAGTCCTGGTACTGGCCGTGCCGGATCCGGCCGCCGGTCCAGGTGATCTCCGAGACGGCCTCGGTGATGGTGCCGTCGTCGGTCTTGACGGGGGTCTTGAGCTTCGTGGTCGTCACCTGCGCCGTCCAGCCCTCCTGAGGGGTGACGAGCACGCCGAGGACCGGGTGGTCCGTCGGCAGGAAGACCTGCACCTTCGTGGTGCTTGCGGTGTCCTCCTCGTTGGGGACGCGAAAGGTGAGAACACCGTCCGTGGCTCCCTTGGCGTAGGTCTCGGGGTGAACCGTCACATGCGCGAAGGCGGCGCCCGCGGCGGCCAGGACACCGGCTGTGGTGAGGGCGGCGACAAGGCCGGCGCGGCGCAGGGTGGTGCGAATCGGGGACATCAGGGGAACTCCGTACTGGTGGGGATGCGGTCAGGGCGTGTACGCGAGCCCTGCCGGCGGTCCCCGCCGGGAGACCGCGTGGCGCAGCAGCAGTTGCCGAAGCGGCCGAGGTTCCCGCGCGGTCCGGCGTACGACGGCCGGCCGGGTCGGTACGGCGGACCACCCCGCGCGCACCCGCCACCAGGCGGCGAGCCCCGGTACGAGCGCCGCGGCCCGTCGCAGCAGGAACCAGAACGCGGCTTCACCGCGCCGCAGCCACCAGGTCGCGAGGAGAGCGGCCACCACGTGGGCGGCGGTGGCGTGAGGTGTCATGGCGTGCCCTACTGGGTTCGCCATGTGCGCGCCGTGCATGTCCATCGCCATCCGCGGACCGGCCGCCTCGAAGGCGAGATGCAGTCCGGCCTGGGCGGCCAGCATCCCGCCGCCGATCCCGACGAGCGAGCGTTCGCGTCCGCCCAGCAGCCAGCCGGCCGAGAAGACGGCGAGGAGCCCGGCGCCGTCCGCCCACAGCGGCGGCGCCTGACCGGTGGCGAGCCCGTGCCCCCCGGCGGCCAGCAGCACGCACAGCACGGCGAACACCGCCGCGCGCAGGCTCCGTACCTCTGGGGACGCACTCATGGAGCCCAGATACTGCCATGGCGGGCGAACGGCCGTCGCGGCTTCCCGAGCAGCTGCTTCCTCCGAGGCCGTCCGGAGGCCTCGAAACGCCGCTCGGGCAGGGTCCGGTCGAACCGGGAGGGAGGTAGGAACCTGACATACCGCTTCGCTGTGTCGTGCTCGACGACTATCAGGGCATAGCGGCCGAGGTCGCCGACTGGTCGCCGGTGGCGGACGACGTGGAGGTCGCGAGCCCGTCGGCTGCCCGGCAAACCCCTGACCGCCCGCAACCCGGCCGACCTTGGAGAACCCGACCACCGCGCCGGGACTCACCATGCTCCTAGGCTGCATCGGCGATCACCCAGGCGATCGGCAGCGCGGAAGTGAGCGCCCTCAACGGCGCGCCACTATTTTCAACACCGTTCCTCCCCCACAGCAGCCTCGCTGCTATCACGCTGTCGCCCTTTGCCGTGTGACCAGCTTTCCCGGCCTCTGAGCACTACGGCGACTCCGCCACGATCCGGCGCCATCAGCGGGCATCGCGCCCGCCCGTCGCCAGCCGGCTCATTGCGCCCGAACCGCCGACCCACCCACAGCGGCACGACTCCGACTGGGTGGCCCACGGCCCTGCTTCGATATCCGACTCCATGGCAGTCTCAACGCACCCCGATCGAGCGGGGCACGGACCGCCACCGCCCTGATGCAGCATCAGCCCACTGGATTCGAAACGGGCACGCTGACCAGGACAAATGGAGAAGCACAACGGGAGTACTAATCCCCCTCTCCCATGCCGACGTTCGCCCCGGGCACCGTCTTCAGCAGTGGTCCGAGGACGGCGGCCCGAGGGAGCTTCAGGTCCGGCAGACCGTAGTGGTCAGGGTTGGGTGCGCTGAGCGGGGTGTCCACGGCCAGCCCCGGCGTCAACGTGGTCAGGTCGGCGGCAGGCGCGTCCGCCCCGAGGTGATCGAAGCCGTGCCCGAGGAGCTTCGGAAGGGGCGTGCGCAATCCCGCCCCGGGCAGTCCGGCGCCGACCGGCAGTCGCGGCACCGCCCCGTCGGGGAGCAGTCGGCCCTCGACGTACCGCGGTCCCTCGGGTCCGCCCGGCATCGGCACCGGAAGCTCCCCGGCGATCTTGGGCGTCTGCACGTTGAGGGCGCGCCCCACGCCGTCCAGAGGTACGGGGACGGGAACCTTTTCGGCCGCGACGGCCGGGGTCACGGCGGCGGCACCCATCACTGCCGCGACGCCGGTGACGACGGCGGCAAGAGTTCCTCGAGTGGTCGACTTCATCTCAGGTACGGTCCCTTTCAGGATTCGGTGGGTCTGCGTCCATACCGGGTAACGATCCTGAGAACGCCTTCAGTTCAAGATTCCCCTGACGGACCCAATAGTCAGCTCGTCCAGAAATTCCACCAGCGGGTCAGGATCAGCATCCCGATGATCCCGATGTGCACGACCGGCAGGACCCAGGTGAATTCTCCGAGGAATCCCCGCAACCAGCCGGGCGCGGGCAGAAATGCATGCTGTACGTTGAACGACGTCACGTACCAGAACATGATGATCGTGGCGACCCACGCCAGACAGCACCACAGGCACAGCGAGTTGATCCGGTACAGCGACTCGAACTGGAGCCAGGTGCAGAATCCGACGCCGAAGAGGGTGCCGGCGTTGAAGGTCAGCCAGTACCAGCGCGGGTAGGTGGCCCGCGCGAGCAGGCTCATCCC